>DYBS01000084.1 GCA_019418525.1 Clostridiales bacterium | reverse complement strand
CCATCCGGCGCTGGGCGGCCCGGTTTCTGGACCTGTCCATCTGCGCACTGCCCTGGGTAATCCTCTCCACGGCGCTGCACATCCAGCTGCCGGACAACCTGATTGTTACCTGGCTGAAGACCTATCCCTCCTTTCTGCTCCTCCTCGTGTTGGAGCCGTTGCTCCTCCACACCTGGGGTTACACCCCGGGCAAGTGGCTGCTGGGCCTGAAGGTCCGGGACCGGAATGGGGAAAAGCTGACCCTCTGCCGGGCGAGACAGCGGGCGTGGCGGCTCTTTGGGAGGGGCGAGGGCTATAACATCCCCATTTACAACCTCATTCGGGAGTGGAAGAGCTACCGCACCTGTCGGGACGGGGAGCCCATGCCTTGGGACAGCGACGACACGCTGCCGGTGGAGGACGACCTCTCCTATGTGGCCGAGGAGCTGAAGGTCCGGCAGTTTGTCGGCTGGGTGGCGACCGTGGTGGCGATTCTGGTGGTGACCGTACAGGTGGGGTTCTATGCCTTGCTGCCCCCCTGCCGGGGGGACCTGACGGTCACGGAATTTTCCCGCAATTACAACTATTACGCGCAGCTTTTGGACCAGGATGTCCCCGCCCTGGACGAGAAGGGCGGTGCCGACCCCACCTGGGGCAATCTGCTGGACAGCGCCCTAGGTTGGTACCAGCCCAACCTGACCCTGGCAACCGACGAGGCGGGGAAGGTCACCGGCTTCACCGTCACCTGGGTGAGCCGGCCGGACGCGGAGGTCTACGGTGTCCCGGACCAGAGCATGGTGAATGTCCTGGCGGCGTCCCTGCTGGGGGCCCGGGAGGGATGGTGGGTCCGGGGCTTCATGGACGACATCCTGGACTTCTCCAGCCAGCTCCTCGACCTGCCCATGGAGGGGAGTCTTTCCATAGACGGCCTGAGCCTGGACCGGAAGCTGGACGTGCGGACGGGGAAGCTGACCGATGTGGGTACCGACCACGATTTCTATGAGCCGGTGGGGACGGAGGACGTCCACGCCCTCCTGACCCTGACGGCCTGGATAGCGGAATAAGGAGACAAAATGGACATTCTGACCTTTGACCAGGTGGGCGACCTGTTGGATGAGCTGGCCGAGGAGTTCCCGCCGGAGTTCTTCGAGGAGCTCAACGGCGGCATCTCCCTGCTGCCCGAGGAGGTGGTGGACCCGGAGTACCCGGAGGAAAACCTTTATATCATGGGTGAGTACTGCAACGACCAGATGGGCCGGTATATCAACCTGTATTACGGCTCCTTCCTGGCCCTGGCCCAACAGGAGCACTGGACGCGGGAGAACTGGGAGGACGAGCTCTACGACACCCTGGCTCACGAGTTCACCCACCACATCGAGGGCCTGGCCGGGGAGCGGGGCCTGGAGATCAAGGACGCGCTCTTCCTGGAGCAGTACAAGAAAGAATGACAAAACCCCCGCCCGAGAGATTACTTTCTCTCCGGCGGGGGGTCTTTTTGCGCCTTATGCGTCGCCTTCCAGGGCGGCGCGGTAATCTGCGTAGTCGGCCGCCCAGGTTTCGTCATCCGACTGGGCCATCAGGTCGGGCCAGCGGCGGCTGAGCTGGATGCTCAGGTAGTTGGTGAACTTCACCGCGCCCGAGCCGGTCAGGTGCCGCTGGTCATAGAAATCGTCCAGGGTCAGGCCAATCTCGTCGTAGCAATCGTTGAAATCATCAAAGGGCACACCATGGGCGGCGGCCAGGGCCTCCACTGTCTCCATCCGCAGGGCCTGGACCTCCTCCAGGGCGGTGTTGGAGGGGGACTTGATGAGCCACAGGTCGATGTCCCGGGACTCGCACAGGGCCACGATCTTGGCCAGGTACTCCACATTCTTGTCCAGCAGCTCTCCGCTCTCCCCCTCTTCCAAGGGGATGACCTCGGGGGTGACCACCTGCTTGTCCGGCAGGAGCACATAGCCCTTGTAGGGGTCGTGGAGGTCCGAGCGGGCGGTGTTCCAGTCCTCGTCCTCCAGCTCGTCCCAGCGACCGTGGTACTTCATAAAGTTCCAGATCAGCGGGGCCCGCTCCCCCTCGGGGGCGGAGGCGTAGGCCAGCTGGATCTTATTGAGGGACAGGGGAATGTCGTCCATGAAGGAGAAATTCACGCCGTCGTCGTAGTACTCCTGATCGCCCCCCATCATGTTGCACTCCACCACGATGAGCTGGGGGTCCTGGGTCTTGAGGGCCTCCTTGATGTAGTGGTAGGTAGCCCACATGGGCTGAAGCTGGGTGGCAAAGACATAGCTCTTCACGCCGGTGTTTGCCCAAAGCTCTAAGGGAGACACCGAAGCGTATACGTGGGAGGAACCGAAGAACATCACGGAGAACTCCCGCTCCGGCTCATTGTAGAAGCCGCCGATCTTTTCGGTCATATCCCAGGGGCCCTCCAGGGACTTGCGGGCGAAGAGCCAGGTGATGGGCCCTACCGTCAGCAGGAAGATGAGGGCGAACACAAAAACACTGAGGAAAAATTTCTTGTTTGCTGTCATGAGTTCACCTCAGAACTGGAAATAGATGAACTGGGACTCGGAGAAGCCGGGCCCGTAGATGCCGAAAATGAGGATTAGATAGATACACACCAGGTAGCATACCCACCGCACCGGGAGGGGGAGGCGGAGCAGGTAGTTCCGCACCTGGATGCCCCCGGCATTGAGCCCGTCCACCGCCACCAGGGCAAGGAGGGAGAGGGCCATCACCTTCAGCTCCGGCGCGTCCAGACCCAGCGTGAACTCCGGCCCCGGGGCTACGCCGCCGGAGAGGGTGACGGCCAGGATGTCCAGCGCTGTGGAGAAGGAGGGGGCGCGGAAGAAGAGCCAGGCGAAGTCAATGAGCAGGAAGGTTACCACCACCCGCACCCCCTGCCAGACGAGGGTGGTCCGGTCGATGTGCAGGGCGGAGCAGAGCTTCTCGCGGGCGGGGCGGAGGATGTCGCCGATGACCTGATAGAGGCCGTTGAGCCCGCCCCACACCACATAGTTCCAGCTGGCCCCATGCCACAGGCCGGAGGCCAGGAAGGTGATGAGGTTGTTGAGATACTTCCGGGCCTTTCCTTTCCGGTTGCCGCCCAGGGGGATGTAGAGGTAATCCCGGAACCAGGTGGACAGGGAGATGTGCCACCGATGCCAGAACTCCCCGCAGGACCGGGACAGATAGGGCTGACGGAAATTCTCCATCAGGCTGAAGCCCATGACCTGGGCCGCGCCGATGGCGATGTTGGAGTAGCCGCCGAAGTCGCAGTAAATCTGGAAGGCAAAGAGGAACACCGCCAGAACGATGGCCCAGGCGGGCATGGCGGTGTACTGGTTAAAAACTGTATCCACCACCGTGGCTACCCGGTCGGCCACCACCATCTTCTGAAAGAGGCCCCACAGCATGAGGAGCAGGCCCGACCGGGCCCGCTGGGCGTCAAAGGTGTGGCGCTCGTGGACCTGGTGGAGCAGATTCTTGCTCCGCTCGATGGGTCCGGCCACCAGTTGGGGGAAGAAGGAGACGAAGAGGGCGTACCGGAAGGGGTTGCGCTCGGCCTCCACCTCGCCCCGGTAGACGTCCATGGTGTAGCTCAGGGCCTGGAAGGTATAGAAGGAGATGCCCACGGGGAGCACCACGTCAAAGACCGGCTTGCGGAGGGTGATGCCACCCAGGGCCAGCACGGCCTCCAGGTTGTTCCAGAAAAAGTCCCAGTATTTGAAGCAGAAGAGGATGGCCAGGTTGCTGGTGAAGCTGAGGGCCACCCAGAGCTTGCGCAGCCGCGCCCGCTTGACCGCGTCGCTGACCTGATTGGCCCGGTCGATGAGCAGGCCGCTCAGGTAGGTGATGAGGGTGGACAGGGCCATCAGCAGGGCGTACCGGGGGTTCCAACACATATAGAAGTAGTAGCTGGCCACCAGCAGCCACACCCACCGCACCCGGTGGGGCAGCACGAAGTAAAAGAGGGTGACCAGCGGAAAAAAGATCAGGAAGTCCAGTGAGTTGAAGAGCATTGCGCTTCCTCCTGCGCCCGGGAGCACCCGGGGTGATTGAGCAAAAGCTATTATATCACACCCGTCCACGGAAACGGAAGTACCGGCGCGTATAAAAAAGCGGACCTTCTCCTAGAGAAGGTCCGCTTTTCGAATCAAATCAGGAAGGTAGGTTCACCAGAGCCTCGCCGGCGGTGTAGATGTCGCCCGCGCCCACGGTGAGGATGAGGTCCCCCTCCCGGGCCAGGTCTGCGAGGGCCTGGGTGACCTCGGGCAGCGTGGCGTAATAGCGGCTGCCGGGGATGACCTTGGCCAGGTCCGCCGAGGAGATGCCGATGTCGTTGGCCTCCCGGGCGGCAAAGATCTCGGCCAGGATGGTAATGTCGGGCTCCTGGAGCACCTTGGCAAAGTCGTCGAAGAGGGCCTTGGTGCGGGAGTAGGTGTGGGGCTGGAAGGCGCAGATGACCCGCTTATAGCCCAGGCCCTTCACCGCCCGGAACAGGGCCTCCAGCTCGCCGGGGTGGTGGGCGTAGTCGTCATAGACCTCCGCGCCGTGGTAGGTTCCCTTGTGCTCGAAGCGGCGGCCCGCGCCCAGGAAGGCGCTTAAACCCTCCTCCACGGCGGCGGCGGGGAAGTGGAGGGCGATGGCCGACGCGGCGGCGGCCAGGGCGTTCTTGACGTTGTGGACGCCGGGGACCTGGAGGGCCACATGGGCGAACTTCTGACCCTGATGGATGATATCAAAAGCGGGCAGGCCATTGGTCCAGGTGAGGTTGGCGGCGTGGACGTCGCCCTCGTCGAGGCCGAAGGTCATCACCGGACGGGTCTCCCCCTCCAGGGTGTGCATGGTGTTCTTATCGTCCCGGTTGGCAATGATGAGGCCGCCCTCCGGCACCCGGTCGGCGAAGGCCCGGAAGGAGTGCTCCACATCCTCCAGGTCCTTGAAGAAGTCCAGATGGTCGGCCTCCACGTTGAGGATGACGGCGATGGTGGGGTAGAAGTGGAGGAAGGAGTTACAGTACTCGCAGCTCTCCAGAATGATGGTGTCACCTTTGCCCACCCGGTGTCCCGCGCCCAGCAGGGGCAGGGTGCCGCCGATCATGACGGTGGGGTCGGCGGCGGCGGCCATGGCGATGTGGGTGCACATGGAGGTGGTGGTGGTCTTGCCGTGGGTGCCCGAGATGCACAGGGCGTTGCGGTAGCCCCGCATGATGGAGCCCCAGGCCTGGGCCCGCTCATAGACGGGGATACCGGCAGCGTGGGCGGCGGCGATCTCCGGGTTGGAGTCGTGGGCGGCGGCGGTGCGGATGACCAGGTCCGCCCCCGCTACGTTCTCCGCCTTCTGGCCGATGGCGATGGAGATGCCCAGGGAGCGCAGGTGCTCCACCGCGGCGCTCTCCCGCATGTCCGAGCCGGTGATGATCATGCCCGCGCCGTGGAGGACTTCCGCCAGCGGAGCCATAGATACGCCGCCGATGCCCACCAAATGGGCGTGGCAGCCGGGTTTCAGATAGTCGTGAATGCTGCTGTCAGTCATGGGTCATACACCCTTTCCAAAATTCATTGCAAAAAGAACACAAAACGGATCAGGCGTTCTCCGCCTGGGCTTCCCGTCGCTGCTGGGCAACAGTGCGGCGCTCCAACTCCTCGGCCAGAGTGCGCTTCGGCCGGGCGTTGATGGTCTCGCTCCACTTCACAGCCCAGGCGCGCAGCTCCTCCAGCCCCTCCTCGCTGAGGGGGAAGGTGGCGCTCTCCTCCACCTCGCTGAGGGCGTAGCCGTAAGGGCCCTCCCACACCTGGGCGGTCAGAGCGCTGTCCACCGGATCCACCCGGTAGCGCATGCGGCCGGCGCTGGCGGTCCAGAAATTCTCGTTGCGGAAGTGGGAGAGGACGGGCAAATAGATCTCTTCCATGGGGGATCTCCTTCCTGCGGGCGGCACTCCGCCCCTGGATTCTCTCCATTATATCACGGAACACCCGGGAGGAACAGCGGAAAAACGGCCCCCGCCCGGAAAAAGGGCGGGGACCGCAGAGTTTTTCAGTTGGCGTCCGCGTAGTGGGAGAGGAACTGGCGGGTGCGCTCCCCCCGGGGGTGCTCGATGACGTCCCGGGCGGGACCCTTCTCCACGATGAGGCCGCCGTCCATGAAGATGACTTCGTCGGCCACATCCCGGGCGAAGGCCATCTCGTGGGTGACGATGATCATGGTGGTCTTCTGCTCGGCCAGACCACGGATGACCTTTAATACCTCACCGGTGAGCTCCGGGTCCAGGGCGGAGGTGGGCTCGTCAAAGCAGAGAATGTCCGGCTTCAGGGCCAGGGCCCGGGCGATGGCCACCCGCTGCTGCTGGCCGCCGGAGAGCTGGCTGGGGTAGTGATTGGCCCGCTCCGCGAGTCCCATCTTGGCCAGCAGGGCCTCGCCCTCGGCCCGGATCTCGTCCAGAATGGCCTTTTTGTTCTGCTTGAAGTCAGGGCGCTCCTGGCTCAAAAGCTCCTTGGCCAAAGTGACGTTTTTCAGGGCCGTATATTGGGGAAAGAGGTTAAAGGACTGGAACACCATGCCGAAGTGGAGGCGCTTTTTCCGCACCTCGCTCTCCCGCTGCGTGGCGGGATCGGCCGCGTCGAAGATCACATTGCCGTTTACCGAAATGGAGCCGTGGTCTGGCTTTTCCAAAAAATTCAGGCAGCGCAGCAGGGTGGTCTTGCCGCTGCCGGAGGAGCCGATGATGGCCAGGGCCTGGCCCTGCTCCAGGGAGAAGCTGATGTCCTCCAGCACTCGGGTGGAGCCAAAGTGCTTTTCGATGTTATGTACCTCTAAGATTGCCATGTTCGCTCCTCCTAGTTACTGAAAGAAAGCCAGTTTGCGCTCCAGCTTGCCCAGGAGCATGGTGACGATACCACTGAAGACCAGGTAGTACACTGCGGTGAAGAAGAGAGGCCAGGTGAGGCCTGCGATGCCGGAATTGCCCTTCATGAAGGACTCGCCCATCCAGATGACCTCCTGCAGGGCGATGACCCGGGCCAGGGAGGTGTCCTTGACCAGGGTGATGATCTCGTTGGACATGGGGGGCACGATGCGCTTGATCATCTGTAGCAGGGTGATGTGGCGGAAGATCTGGAACTTGGTCATGCCCAGCACCAGACCGGCCTCCTGCTGGCCCTTGGGCACGCCCTGGATGCCGCCCCGGTAGATTTCCGAGAAATAGCAGGCGTAGTTGATCACAAAGGCCACGCACACAGCCAGCATCCGGCCGGACTCGCCGCTGGGCCAGTTGAACCACTTCTGGATACCGGGGACATAGAACAGGGCGATGATCTGCAGCACCAGGGGGGTGCCCCGGATGGCCCAGACCACTGTGCGGGTGACCCAGCGCAGGGGGGTGAAGCGGCTCATGGAGCCGAAGGAGATCACCAGGCCCAGGGGCAGCGAGCCGATGAGGGTGATGAAGAAGAGCTGCAGCGTCTTGAGAAAGCCGGTGTTCAGCGCGGCGATGACGGTCTGGAACTCATCGGAGGTGAAATACATGGAATCGTCCTCTCTGTGGGTTTTGGGTGGGTCCAGTCAAAAGGCAGAGAGCGGAAGGCTCTCTGCCTTTAGGGGGTCAGAAACTTAGTCCAGGATGACCGACTCCTGCACGCCGTAGGTGGTGGCGGTCTCCAGGGCGGAGCCGTCGGCCACGGCGGAGGCCCAGAACTCGTTGTAGGCCTCGGTGAGGTCGGAGCCCTGGCGGAAGCCCACGCCGTACTCCTCGGACTCCAGGCCCTGGGCCTCGTTCAGGTTCAGGGTGTAGGTGAGGTCGGCGTAGCTGGTGCCCTCGCCGATCATGGCGCCGGCCATCAGCAGGTCGATGACGGCGGCATCGGAGGTACCGGCGGAGACCTCCATCAGGGTGTCGGCCTGCTTCTGCACGGGTACGGTAGAGAGCCCCAGGGCCTGGGCGGCGTCCTCACCGGCGGAGCCGGACTCCACGGCTACGGTGAGGCCGTTCAGATCCTCCACGCTCTGGAACTGGTCGGCCTTGTCGGCGGGGACCACCAGCACCTGGGCGTTGCGGCAGTAGGGGTTGGACACACTCATGGAGGAGGTGACCTCGTCGGTGATGGTCATGCCGTTCCAGACGCAGTCGATGTTTTTGGCGTCCAGCTCCATGATCTTATAGTCCCAGTTGATTTCCTGGAACTCCACGGAGACGCCCAGGCTCTCGGCGAAGGCCTTGGCCATGTCCGCGTCAAAGCCGATCCAGTTGCCGTCGGCGTCCTGATAATCCATAGGCTCGAAGTTGGTGATGCCCACCACCAGGGTGCCCTTGTCCTTGACGTATTGCAGATCGCTCTCGGTCTGCGCGGCACTCTCCTGAGTGCCGGAGGTGGGCGCGGTGCTGGGGGAAGTGGCGGTACCGCCGCCGCAGGCGGTGAGAGAGAGGCCCAGCGCGCCGGCCAGGGCCAGAGAGAGCAGCTTCTTGTTCATCATATCGTTCCTCCATCCATTGTTGTAAGAGACACAGCACCGTGCTGTTACTTTAGTATACTAACACAATAAAGCAAATTTGGGAAGAGGGAAAGCAAAAAAATTTTTTCAGATGAAATGGGCAAAAAAACGGCGCGCCGGGGAAGAAACTTCCTCGGCGCGCCGCAGTGGGAGCGCTTATTC
>DYBS01000083.1 GCA_019418525.1 Clostridiales bacterium | reverse complement strand
GTGCTGAAGAGTGCCGGGGAGGCCTTTGCCGGTGTGTTCGGCGGCGCCCCCGCCCAGACCGAGGTCCTCGACCGCATCGGCTATCCCGTGGGGGCATCCGATACCGTGGACGGCATCACCATCACCGCCGACGCCATCCTGGGCGACACGTACAGCTACGCCATCGTCTACACCATTGCCCGGGACGACGGGGAGCCCCTGGCCGAGGGCATCACCCCCAATGAGCTGGGCTATCTTCCCATGACCTTTGACCAGGCCGACTCGGATGTGGGCCATATGGGCGGTATGCACGGCTCCTCCTACTTCTACGACGCCGACCCCGCCGACAACGCCGTGCAGTATGTGGAGCTGCGCACCGCCGACAGCCCCCTCCAGCCCGGCACCGCCAAAGTCACCCTCCGGGACCTGAGCGTGTTCCCGGACGGCGACTACGACCACAAGCAGACCATCGCCGCGGGCAAGTGGAGCTTCAAGTTCCAGTTCGCCTTTGAAAATTCCGGCATCCAGCTCCCGGCGGGCCAGACCTTCCACGTGAGCGGCGTGGAGGCCACCCTGGACAAGGCGGAGCTCTCCCCGCTGTCCTTCCTGGTGGAGTACACCGTCCATGACACCGTCCAGCAGACCGCAGGCTCCGGCGAGAACGAGCTGGGCGGCGCGATGAATGCCGAGGATGACCACTATTTCCGCAATGTGCCCCTGTCCCTCACCATGAAGGACGGCAGCACCCTGGACCTCTCCAACTCCGGCGGCTCGGTACACCCCCAGGATCAGGTGACCGTGTGCCAAAAGAGCGCCATTTTTGACGCCATTCTCTCGCTGGATGAGGTGGCGAGCATCACCATCGGGGACCTTACCATCCCCGTGAACCAGTAACGCAATACCGCCCCGGCGGACCACTCACGGTCCGCCGGGGCGGCGTCTTTAAATCAGCTGGAAGGTGCGCAGGAGGTAGAGCCACCCGGTGAGGGTGAAGGCGCTCAGAAAGGTGGTGAGCATCACCGTGTTGGCGGTGAGGGCCCCGTCATAGCCCTGGTTCCGGGCCATGACATAGCTGCTGGAGGTGGTGGAGGAGCCCAGCAGGATGAGGAGGGTCACCAACTTGTCGGTGCGGTAGCCCAGCCACACCGCGAGGGGGAGAAAGACCGCCACAAAGACCACCAGCTTGAAGAGGCTGCATAGCAGGGCCGGGGCTAGGCGAGCCCTGGCCTTGCTTACGTCCACCGAGGCGCCCAGACCGATGAGCCCCAGGGGAGTGGCCACGGCGGCCAGGGAGGAGACGGTCTTTTGAAAAATGGGGGGCTGGGGAATCCCCAGCAGCAGCCACAGCGTCCCCGCCAGGATGCCCAGCAGGATGGGGTTGGTGATGACCTTCCGGAGGGCTTTGGCCAGCCCGGCCCGGTCCAGCCTGCCCACCTCCGGGTTCATCAGGTCCAGAATGAGCACTGCCGCAATGTTGTACAGCGGCACCGCCCCCACGATCATCATAGGCGCGGCCCCGGCGGAGCCGTAAATGTTCTGGATAAAGGCCACCCCCAGCAGCGCCACGCTGCTGCGGTAGGCCCCCTGGACGAACTCGCCCCGGATGCTCCGGTCCATCACCTGGGACAGGAGCACCATGGACAGGATACTCACCGCCGACACGCCGAAGCACAGGGCCACGAAGGTCCCGTCCCAGCCCACAGTCAGGTCGGAAGAGGCCATGTCCTGAAAGAGCAGCACCGGCAGGGCGGCTTTAAAGACAAAGCGGTTGATCTGGTCGGCAAAATCCTGGCGAATAAAGCCGATGCGGCGAAAGAAAAAGCCCAGTACCATCAGCAGAAAGATGGGCACCGTGGCGTTGAGACAAAAGATGAGGTTCTGCAAGGGTGGATGCCTCCTTGGGTGTGAAAGGGATACGGAGCGCGGCAGAGCCGCGCCCCGTGCAGGGACAGTTGGAAATTCAGCGCTTTTTCCGCCGGTGACGGACTACCAGCAGTACCACCACGGCGGCGATCACCAGCACTGGCACAGCCAGAAACGGCAAGAAGGCCAGGGTGTAGGTGGTAATGCCCAAAGCGGAGGTCACGCGGTCGGAGAGGGAGAGCTCCGGCGCGGAGTAGAGGTTGAAGGAGAGGTCCTCCGTCGGGAGGCCCTCGCTGTGGGCGGCGTAGGAGCCGTCTGGCTGCTCCTCCAGGGGGAGGGAAGAGGCGATCACATAGGGATAGCCGCTCTTTGTCGCGTCCACGGTCAGGTCCAGGGTGCCGAAGGAGGCCCAGTGTTGGGCGGGGGAGAGAAGATAGGTAAAGGTGTGCTGCCAGTCGGCAGTGCCCTTCCGCACGCCATCGCTGCGGGTGTTATAGGCCACCGCTACCTCCACCGTCTCCTCGGCGGGGAAGTCCACCGTGTAGAGGAACTGGAGGGGGAGGTCGGAGTGGTCGTAATTTTCCAGCCAGTCCATCATCACCACCGGGTTATTGGCCCACTGCTCCTCCAGCTGGCGGTATTTGTAGGCGGTGAGGGAGTCCAGGTGCTCGGCGTAGCGCTCCCCGTACTGTGCCTCCAGGTAGGACTGGAAGTGCTGGGCAAAGGGCAATTCCTCCGTCTCCACGGTGTACTCGCCGGAGACGGTGTAATCCAGGTCCCCCTCCAGGGCGTAGACCCACACGGTGGCCCCCACGCTGGTACCCAGGGTGCAGGTGCCGTCCTCCTCACCGGAGTAGGAGTGGATGCCATCGAAGGTCACCCACAGAGGACCGGCGGGGGAGAGCAGCGTCAGGTCGTTGTCGGTATCCTCCGGAAGCCGCGCCAGGGTGAAGGTGTAGAGGGTGCCGGTCTGGTTGGGGTCAAAGGTTTTTGGCGCATAGTCGGGGGAGACGCCGTCCCACACCAGCTGGAAGGGAAGGGCCTCGCCAGCGGCGGTGACGGATACGGTGGCGGGGTCGAACGCGGCCACCGCCTCTTCCAGGGAGAAGGCCATCTGGACCTTTTGGGCCTCCGCTGTGGGGTTCTCCATCTGGTAAATCGCCTCTACCTGAGCACGCAGGGAGTAGTCCACAGACTCAGTGACGCGGAAGGACAGGTCCTCGTGGGTGACGGAGATGGGACAGTTTTCCTCCACCGCCAGCACCTCCGAGCCGGGGGAGCCGCTCCAGCGGGTGGGGGCGGAGTTGGCGCTGGCCGGCTGGAGCAGCGCCGGCAGCAGGGCGGACAGGGTGAGCAGGCAAGAGACGGAGCGTTTCATGGGGACCTCCTTTCCGGATGCCTTTGGTTCCAAGCTGATGATACCATAAAACGGGAAAAAAGGTCACCACAAAAGGGTGACAAAGTAAAAAAGCAGCCGTTTGGCTGCTGACTGGGGTGCCCTCGCCGGGCGGGCCGCCTATCCGGCGGGGACCCGATTTCTTTTCGCGGAAAAGAAACCGGGAAAAGAAAAGACGGAGAGGGGAACTTCTCGTTCCCCTCTCCACACCCCTCCAAGTGGGCGGCCTTCGGCCACCTGGTTTTGCCGGCAGTACAACAGGCTGTTCATAGGCAACCGGCCTGCCCGGCGAGGGCAAAACTTTTTAATAAGCGATATGCTCCGCGATATAGGCCTTGACCTGGTCGATGGGCAGGCGGACCTGCTCCATGGTGTCGCGGTCGCGGATGGTGACACAGTGGTCGGCCTCCTCGGTGTCGCTGCCCACGGTCTGGAAGTCCACGGTGATGCAGTAGGGGGTGCCGATCTCGTCCTGGCGGCGGTAGCGCTTGCCGATGGAGCCGGCCTCGTCATAGTCCACCATGAAGTCCTTGGAGAGCTCCTCCACCAGCTTCTGGGCGGGCTCAGAGAGCTTCTTGCTCAGAGGCAGCACGGCGCACTTGAAGGGAGCCAGAGCGGGGTGCAGGCGCAGCACGGTGCGGACATCGTTCTTCTCGGCGTCCACGACCTCCTCGTCATAGGCGTCCACCAGGAAGGCCAGGGTGACGCGGTCGGCGCCCAGGGAGGGCTCGATGACGTAGGGGATATAGTGCTCGTTCTTCTCCTGGTCGAAGTAGGTCATATCCTTGCCGGAGGTGGTCTGGTGGGCATTCAGGTCGAAATTGGTACGGGAAGCCACGCCCCACAGCTCGCCCCAGCCGAAGGGGAAGACGAACTCAAAGTCGGTGGTGGCGTTGGAGTAGTGGGAGAGCTCCTCGGGGTCGTGGTCGCGCAGGCGGAGGTTTTCATCCTTCATGCCCAGGCCCAGCAGCCACTTGTGGCAGAAGTCCTTCCAGTAGGCGAACCACTCCAGCTCGGTGCCGGGCTGGCAGAAGAACTCCAGTTCCATCTGCTCGAACTCGCGGGTGCGGAAGGTGAAGTTGCCCGGGGTGATCTCGTTGCGGAAGGACTTACCCACCTGGCACACGCCGAAGGGCAGCTTCCGCCGGGTGGTGCGCTGCACGTTCTGGAAGTTGACGAAAATGCCCTGGGCGGTCTCGGGCCGCAGGTACACGGTGTTCTTGGCGTCCTCGGTGACGCCCTGGAAGGTCTTGAACATCAGGTTAAACTGCCGGATGTCGGTCCAGTTGTGCTTGCCGCAGGAGGGGCAGGGGATCTCGTGCTCGTCCACGAAGGCCTTCATCTCGGCCTGGCTCATGGCGTCCACGCTCTTGCCCAGGTCGAAGTTGTTCTCCTTGCACCAGTCCTCGATGACCTTGTCGGCACGGAAGCGCTCCTTACACTCCTTACAGTCCATCAGAGGATCGGAGAAGCCGCCCACGTGGCCGGAGGCCACCCACACCTGGGGGTTCATGAGGATGGCGGCGTCCAGGCCCACGTTGTACTTGTTCTCCTGGACGAACTTCTTCCACCAGGCCTTCTTGACGTTGTTCTTCAGCTCCACGCCCAGAGGGCCGTAATCCCAGGTGTTGGCCAGGCCGCCGTAGATCTCACTGCCGGCGAAGATAAAGCCGCGGCCTTTGCACAGGGCAACGATCTGTTCCATGGTCTTGTCGGTGTTTTTCATTCTGATCAAACTCCTTCGCTTGTTTTTTACGGGGCACGGGGTGGAGGGCACAGATGAAAAAACGCCCTGAGCCGCTATGGCTCAGGGCGAACAAAGTCCGTGTTTCCACCTGAATTCGAAGCGCCGGGGCGCTCCGCTCTCAAACCCGGTAACGGCGGGGACCGGTGGGGCATTGCCTCCCCACGGCTCGCGGGCGCCTTCCGCACAGACCTTCGGAAGCCTCGCACCAGACGGCTTCTCTCTCAGTCCGGGACCGTGCGTACTCCTCCCGGTCAATACCTTTGGCTGATTTGTACCGTATTCTATCACCTTTTCCCCCGCCCGTCAAGGCAAAAAGACGGAACCCTTCTATTTTTCCCCAAAGCGCCGAACTTCGACAAGTATTTTAGCTTAACAGCATTTCCACGTCCTCCAGGGTGAGGGAGGGCTGGAGGGCCAGGTCGATGGCGTAGCCCACCACCTTGGAGAGGTCCGCCACCCGCTGGTCGATGTCCCGGGGGGTGACCACTACGTCGGCCCCAGCGCCCCGGAGGGCGGCGGGGTCGTACTCTGTACCTTCCGCCCCAGCGAGCAGGTCCAGGGCCAGGGTGGCCCCGTCCACCACGGTGGGCACCCCCACGGCGATGACCGGCACCCCCAGGGTATGCCGGTCCAGGGCCTTGCGGTGATTGCCCACGCCGGAGCCGGGGACGATACCGGTGTCAGAGAGCTGGACGGTGGTGCACACCCGGTCTAAACTCCGGGAGGCCAGGGCGTCCACGGCAATGACGGCGGCGGGCTTCACCCGCCCGGCCACCGCGTGGGCCAGCTCCCCGCTCTCCACGCCGGTGGTGCCCAGCACCCCCGCAGCAAGGGCCGCCACCGGGCGGAGGTGCCCGAAGTGCTCGGGGAGCTGCTCCACCAGGTGCCGGGTCACCAGGGTGTGGTCGGTGGCCGCCGGCCCCACCGCGTCTGGGGTGATGGCCCGGTTCCCCAGCCCTACCACCAGCACCGGCGCGTCGGGGGGGAGGTCCTGCAACAGGGCGGAGAGCTCCCCGGCCACCGCTTCCACCGAGCGGGAAAAGGCCCCGTCGGCCCGGTTTTTGAGGTCGGTGAGGTCTAAGGTCACATAGTGCCCCACCGGCTTGCCGAGAGCCCGGGCCCCCGCCTCGTCCAGAATGTCCACCCGGGTCACCGGGCAGCCGTTTCGCTCCTCCTCCCGGGCCTTCACCCCGGGTAGGGCGGTCTCGACCCCAGCGGATTCCCGCCAGAGGGCGTGGGCCTCGTCGGCCAGGTCGGTCCTGCGCATCAGTTTCATAGACGGCCTCCAGTCCTCTCCGCACCCAAAAACCCGCCGGAGCGGGGAGGGGCGGAGAAAAAATTCCACAAAATCAAAAATAACAGTTGCATTTTTCCCGCTTAACTGCTAAAATATAAAAATGCATGGGTGACCGTGCAAATCGTCATCGGAGGAGGTGTTTGGTTTGCCGAATATTAAGTCTGCTAAGAAGCGTGTCCTGGTCAACAAGAACAAGGCCATGCAGAACAAGATTGCGAAGTCCGCGCTGAAGACCGACATCAAGAAGTTTGAGGCCGCGGTGGTCGAAGGCAACCGCAGCGAGGCCGATCGCGCTTACAAGGTGGCCGTCAAGGCTGTCGATAAGGCTGTGGGTCATGGTCTGCTGCATCGCAACAATGCCGCTCGCAAGAAGAGCGCTATGACCGTGAAGCTGAACAAGCTGGCCTAATTGGATATTGGTCAAAGAAGAACCGCCTGCCATGCAGGCGGTTTTTTGCGTCTTGTGGGGGGACAGAGCGGCTGTCCCTCTTTTTTTGATTGCCTTCGTCCCCAAAATGGGGGATAATAGAACAATCAGAAGGAAGAAGGGGGAGAGAGGATGAAGCGGTTCCTGCTCTGGCCGCCGGTGCGTTTTGTCACAGACCTAGTGGAGATCTACTTTGAAAAGCGGGTGTCCCGCTCCGCGGCCGAACTGGCCTATTTCCTCATCCTCAGCTTTTTTCCCCTGCTCATCTGTCTGAACTACTTCGTGGGCAAGCTGGACGTGGACCCCAACACCCTGGTGGACGCGGTGGCCCCGGTGTTTCCCAAGGAGAGCCTGGGCATCCTGGTGGACTATCTCCAATACATTAGCCGCAACCAGTCCACCGCTCTGCTGGTGGGTGGTCTGATCATGACGCTGTACTCAGCCTCGGCGGCCTTCCGGGCGCTGATGAACATTATGGAGGACATCTACGACCGCCAGAGCTACCGGGGCGTGCGGCAGATCATCGCCAGCGTCATTTTTTCCGTTTTGCTGCTGCTGACCATTTACCTCTCGATGGTGGTGGTCCTCACCGGCGAGTGGCTGCTCACCCTGGTGTCCCAGTTCCGCTGGATGGGGGTGCTGGAGCTGCTGCTGAACTGGCAATGGTTGCGATTTTTGGTGTTGTTCAGCCTGGTGTTCCTCTTTATCCTCATCGTCTACCGCATGGCCGCCCCCCGGGGCAAGCCCCGCCCACCGGTGTTCAGCGGGGCCCTGCTGGCCTCGGTGGCTCTGGTGGCGGCCTCGGCGCTGTTCTCCTGGTTCATTGGCATGTCCTCCCGGTACTCCCTGGTGTACGGGTCCCTGGCCTCAGTGATCATCCTGCTGGTGTGGCTCTACCTGTGCGGCAATATCATCATCCTAGGCAATGTCTTTAACTGTGTGTGGTACACCCGGAAGAAGAAGCGCTACCTCCAGCGGATGAAGTGGGAGCGGGAGTAGCGGTCAGCCGTCCACCTTTTTGATGGGGCGGCAGGGGTTGCCCACCGCCACCACCCCGTCGGGGATGTCGTGGACCACCACGCTGCCCGCGCCGATGACCACATTATTGCCGATGGTCACTCCGGGCAGCACCACCACGTTCCCGCCGATCCACACGTCATTGCCCACGGTAATGGGTTTGGCGTACTCCAGGGCGGCGTTGCGGGTGGGGGCGTCCAGAGGGTGCCCAGCGGCGTAGAAGCCGCAGTTGGGGGCGATGAACACGTGGTCCCCGAAGGTCACCGGGGCGCAGTCCAGAATGACCAAATTGTGGTTGGCATAAAAATCCTCACCCACGGTGATGTTGGTCCCGTAGTCGCACCAGAAGGACGGCTCAATGTGGAAGCGCTCTCCGGTCTTGCCCAAAATCTGGCACAGGAGAGCGGTGCGGGCCTCTTTCTGGTCGGGGGGGAGCTGGTTGAGGGCGTGGCACAGCCGCTTGCACTGGGCTCGCCGCTCCGGCAGGTCCTCCAGCTCGGCGTTGTAGAGCTGGCCGGACACCATCTTGTCCCATTCTGACATACTATGACCTCCTTGTAAAAAATGTCCCGCCGGAGAACATCCGGCGGGACATGCTGTTTATTCGCCTTTGGGCGCGGCGGGGGCTCCGCCCTCCCCCTTGGGCTTGCCGCGGTAACGGCGGTAACGGCGGCGGGGCCGCTTCTCCCCCTCGCCCTCGCCGCTCTGGGCCTGCTGGCCCTGGGGCTGAGGCGCCGGGGCGCCCTCCTTGGCCGGAGCGGCCTGCGGGGCCTTCTCCGGACGGGGTCTGGCGGGCCGGGGCGGCCGGTCCTTGGACCCCTCGCTCTTGCGGGGGCCGGGAGCCTTGCCCTGTGCGTTGGGGGCGCTGTCGGCGCTCTGAGCGGTCTGGGTACCCTCGGCGGGACGCTTGCCCC
>DYBS01000082.1:6432-8759 GCA_019418525.1 Clostridiales bacterium | reverse complement strand
CGGTCATGGAGCCGCCGCCGTACTCCTTCGTCAGGCGGCAGGCCCGCTCCAGCAGACGGGAGTGCAGGTAAAAGACATCGCCGGGGTAGGCCTCACGGCCGGGGGAACGCTTCAGCAGCAGGGACAATGTCCGGTAGGCCACCGCGTGCTTACTGAGGTCGTCGTAGACGATGAGCACGTCCTTGCCCTTGCTCATGAAATACTCGCCCATGGCCGCGCCGGAATAGGGGGCGATGTACTGAAGGGGGGCGGACTCGCTGGCGGTGGAGGACACGATGATGGAGTAGTCCATGGCGCCGTGCTTCTTCAAAATATCCTGGATGCGGGCCACGGTGGAGGCCTTCTGGCCGATGGCCACATAGATGCAGATGACGTCCTGGCCCTTCTGGTTCAGGATGGTGTCCACCGCGATGGAGGTCTTGCCGGTCTGGCGGTCGCCGATGATGAGCTCACGCTGGCCCCGTCCGATGGGCACCATGGCGTCGATGGCCAGGATGCCGGTCTGAAGGGGCACATTTACCGGCTCACGGGTGACCACACCGCTGGCCTCGTGCTCGATGGGGCGGGTCTCGGTGCTCTCGATGGGGCCCAGGCCGTCCAGAGGCTGGCCCAGCACGTCCACCACCCGGCCGATGAGCCCATCGCCCACCGGCACATCGGCGGCGCGACCGGTGCGGCGCACCACGGTGCCCTCCTTCACGCCGGCGTCGCTGCCCAGCAGCACCACGCCCACGCTGTCCCGGGCCAGGTTCATCACCATGCCCTTCACACCGGTGTCCAGCTCTACCAGCTCGCCGTACACCGCCTTGTCCAGGCCGTAGACGGTAGCGATGCCGTCGCCCACTTCCAGCACGGTGCCGGTCTCGTCCCGCCGCACGCGGGTATCATACCCTTCGATCTCCTCCTTCAGGATGGAGACGATCTCTTCGGGGTTTGTGTTCATGCCATTCGCCTCTCTTCCAGTTGCCGGCTCAGACCGGCCAGCGCCCCGCGGACGCTCTTGTCATACGTGACCCCCTCCAACTCCAGGAGAAAGCCGCCCAACAGGGACGGATCGATGTGGATGTCAAAGACCACATCCTTTTTGTGGTGGAGGCGGCACAGGGCCTTTTTGAGTTTCTCCTGCTCCGACTCGTCGGGGACGCGGACGCAGGTCAGGCGGCAGCGCGCCGCCCCACGCCCGGCCAGAACCAGGTCGTGAAAGGCCTCCAGGATGTCGGGAAGCAGGGCCATACGCCCCTTTTCCGCCAGGAGGCGGTAAAAATTCGCCAGCAGGCCGTGGCCGTCCAGCGCAGGCAGCCGGCTCAGCACCCGCTCTTTCTCCCAGGCCTGGACGGCCGGAGAGCAGAGAGCGCCCCACAGGGGGGCGTCCTCCATCAAGGTCCGGGCGGTTTCGCGGAGAGTCTCCTCGTCGGGAGAGACCTCATAGAGGGCCTGGGCGTAGCGGTGGGCGAGCTCGCTCATGCCTGCTCACCCACTTCCGCCAGGAAATCGTCCACCATCGCCCGGTCGTCGGAGTCGTTCAGCGTCCGCTGTGCCACCTTGGACGCGGCCAGCAGGGCCAGCGCGGCCACCTCGTTCCGGGCACCCCGGAGCATGGCCTCCCGCTCAGAGGCGATCTGGGCCTCGGCCTCGGTGTGCAGGCGCTTGGCATCCCGCTCGGCCTGGGCCAGCTTGCCCTCATAGACCCGCTGGGCCCGGTTCTGGGCATCGGCTTCGATCTTGGCCGCCGTCTGCCGGGCGGTGGTCAGCTGTTCCTCATACTGGGCGCGGTACTCCTCCGCCTTGCGGTTGTTCTCCTGCGCGGAGTCCAGCTGGCTCTTCACCAGCGCGGAGCGCTCTTCCAGCACGGCGTTGACCCGCCCGAAGAGAAATTTACGCAGGAAGGCGTACAGCACCAGCAGATTGATGATGGTAAACAGGATGTTGGAAAGATGGAACTCCAGCATTGGGGGCGCCCCCTTAACCCATGAAGATGATCAGCAGGGCGGTGATGAAGCCGAAGATGGCGGTGCCTTCTGCCAGAGCACAGCCCAGCAGCAGCGCGCTGTTGATCTTGCCGGCGGCCTCGGGCTGACGGGCGATGGCCTCACTGGCCTTGCCGGTGGCGAAGCCAATGCCGATACCCGCGCCGATGCCGGTGAAAACTGCGATAGCGGCAGCGATGATACCAATAGACATAGTGTTTTCCTCCTAAAATAAATTCCGTTGGTTTACTCTTCCTCTTTGATACCCTCACCCGTGAACAGGGTAGTCAGGAATACAAAGACGACGGTCTGGATGATTCCGTCAAACAGGTCGAAGTAGATACTGAACACTGCCGGCAG
>DYBS01000082.1:0-6422 GCA_019418525.1 Clostridiales bacterium | reverse complement strand
ATATTTCAGCATCTCCATGATGATGAACGCGCCGAGAATGTTGCCGAACAGCCGCATGCACAGGGCCAAGGGCCGGACCGCGACCTCCATCAGATTGATGGGGATCAGCAGCGGCATGGGCTCGGCGAACTTCTTCAGCCCGCCCAGCAGTCCGTTGTACCGGAACTGGGCCCCGTAGATGAGCAGCATGCTCATCAGCGCCAGCGCCGCCGTCACGCTGATGTCCTTGGTGGGCGGCGTCAGGCCGAAGATCCCGATAGCATTGGACAGCGCGATGTACAGCGCCACCGTGCCCAGGTAGGGGGCGAAGGGGCGCCAGTGGGTGCCGATGTTAGTCCTCACGAAACCATTGAGAAACTCCACCGCGCTCTCCAGTGCCACCTGTACCTTCCCCGGATTCTCTACACTCAACTTCCGGGTCAGGAGCAGTGTGGCCACGATCAGCACCGCCATGATGATCCATGACACTACCACCGATTCCCCTACCGGGATACCGCCCAGCAGCGGGATGGTGAACACGGTGCGGGTCCCCAGCGCTTCCAACAGGGATTCCTTGAATGCATCCAAATACATCACCTCGTTTTCGCGAGCCTCATCATACTACTTTGCCGGACTTTGCGTAACCCTTTCGAAAGTAAAAAAACTATCGAAAGCCGGCGCCTCTTTATCCTGGTTTGACAGGCCTGCCGATTTCCCCTATACTGATAAAAAAGGAGGCGGCGTCCATGCACACTCATGCCAGCGCGTCCATCCGCGCCCAGCTCATGCGTCTGAGCCTGGTGATCGTCATCGTGTCCATCACCCTCTCCCTGGTGGGGACCCTCTACCTCACCCTGAACAGCGAGCAGGCCGCGCTGGACAATAATCTGCTCAACTCTGCCTCCATCCTCTCCCAGGTCCCCCTGATCCAGCAGGCCCTGCGGGGCGAGGTCTCCCAGGCGGAGCTGTCTGCCTATCTGGACGAGACTACCCGGCACACCTCGGATATCGACCTGATCCTGGTGGGCGACACCGACAACAACCTGCTCTATGTGCCCGACCACTCCCTCATCGGTGAGGTCTACACCGGTGTCGCTCAGGAGGCCGCGCTGGAGGGTGCCGCCCCCTACACCTCCAACGAGACCGGCCCCATGGGCTCCGACCACTCGGCCTATGCCCCGGTGCGGGATACGGACGGGGCGGTGATCGGCTTCATCATTGTGGGGGTCTACTTCCGCAGCATGGCCCTGGTGGGCCTTCAGACCGCCCTGCGCCTCATCGTGGTGGGCGTGGTGGCGGCGGTGCTTGGCTCCCTACTGGCCCTGCGCCTGTCCAAACGCATCAAACACTCCCTGCTGGGCTACGAGCCCGATGCCTTCGCCCATCAGTTCCACCAGCGTGAGGACATCCTGGACGCGCTGGAAGAGGGCATCCTCGCCATCGACGGAGCCCAGAATGTGATCTTTCTCAACGCTTCGGCCGCCCAGATGCTCTCTTTGGACCGGAAGGCCGTGCGGGGCCGTCCCCTTCACGCGGTATACCCCAGCTCCACGCTGGACCGCATCCTCTCCACCGGTCAGCCGGAGTATAACGTGAGCATGAATTCCCTGAAAAACATCCGGGTGCTGGCCGACCGCCTGCCCCTCTACGAGGACGGTAGGCTGGCCGGGGCGGTGAGCATCTTCCGCAACCGCACGGAACTCACTCGTATGGCCGACGACCTCACCGGCGTGCGCCACATGGTGGACGCCATGCGGGCCTACACCCACGAATTCATGAACAAGCTCCACGTGATTCTGGGCCTTTTGCAGATCGGGGAGCCGGAGAAGGCCCAGCAGTACATTATGGACACCACCCAGACCCAGCGGGAGGCAGTGAGCCGCATCATGAACCAGATCCACCAGCCCTCAGTGGCCGCCCTGCTGGTGGGCAAGACCAGCAGGGCCAGCGAGCTGGGCATCCGCCTCACCCTGGACCGGGAGAGCACTCTGAGCGAGGAGAGCCCCTGGCTCCCCCCCGACGCCTATGTCACCATCCTGGGCAACCTCATCGAAAATGCCATCGAGGTGCTCAATCAGTCCCGCAGCGCCACCAAGGAGGTATCGGTGAGCATCCGGGAGAGTGACGAGAGCCTCCTTCTATGCGTGGAGGACACCGGCCCCGGCATCTCTGCCGCCCTGCGGCGCACTCTGTTCCAGCGGGGCGTGTCCACCAAGGGCAAGGGCCGGGGCACCGGCCTCGCCCTGGTGCAGGAGGTAGTGGACGCCTATCACGGGGAGATCCGCATCGAGTCCGAGAGCGGCGTGGGCACCTCGTTCTTTCTCAGCTTTTGCCGGGAGGAAACTCCCACAGTCAAGGAGTGATTTTGGTTGTATCGTGTTGTCATCGTGGAGGATGACCCTATGGTCTCTCTGCTGGACCGGACCTTTACCGAAAAAGATCCCCGCTTCCGGGTAGTACAAACCTTCCAGGACGGCCGCGCCGCTCTGGACTGGCTGGCGCAGAACCCCGCCGATCTGGTAGTGCTGGATGTGTACATGCCCCTCTTCACCGGCTTGGAGCTGCTCCACGCCCTGCGGCAGCGGGATATCCCGGTGGATGCCATCATGGTCACCGCCGCCAACAACTCGGCCACTGTGGATCAGCTTCTGAAGATGGGTGTGGTGGATTATCTGGTCAAGCCTTTCACCTACGAGCGCTTCCAACAGGCGCTGGACACCTTCTGCCGCCACCGGGACGCCATGGCCGGAGAGGCAGTCACCCAGGGTGCGCTGGACCGGCTCTTCGCCCACAACGGGGGCGCCGGGACCGGTGCTCCCAAGGGTATGCAGGAGAGCACGCTGGAGCGCATCCGGCAGTGCCTCGCCTCTGCCCCGAAGGAGGGCCTCACCAGCGAGGCCGTCTCCCGCCAGACCGGCCTCTCAGTGGTGACGGTGCGCCGCTATGTCAACTATCTGGTGGAGCGGGGCGAGGCATCCAGTACGGTGAATTACGACACCGGCGGGCGGCCCTGCCGTCTCTACCGGCCCCAGAACTGAACGAGCCCGGGCAGACATTTGTCTGCCCGGGCTGTTTGCTTGTCTTACTGCGAAAGGGCCTGTGCCAGCACCGTTTTCAGGTTGGGGATCAGCTCCTCCTCTATGCGGTCCAGCCGCACCAGCCGGAGAAGCACCTCCACCGGAGCGTTCTCTTCTCCGCTGTGGAGGCGCAGGCCGTCCAGCTCCCAGGCATTTTTCTCACCGGGATACGGATAGAGCAGCACCACTTGGGCTGCCCGGTACTTCTTGCCATAGGCGTACATCTGGTAGAGGTCGGCCTGGACGATGCCGTTTCCGCGCTTACTCTGATCCAACTTCTTCCACTTGGTGTCCATGACCACCACACGGCCGCTCTGCCGGTGCCGGACCACGATGTCCGGAGTTAAGCCGAATTTCCCACGCCCGTCCTGATAAAAGAGATGGTGTCGGTGCTCCTGGGTGGAAATGCTCCACTCCGGCAGGCATCGCTCCAGCTCCCCCGCCACATAGTCCTGAAAGACTCGCTCCATGGGGAAGAGCACTGCCTGGGTCCCATTGTCCCCCGAGTAGGTGGTAAAGCTCTCGTGCTGGAGGAAGAGGCGGCACCAGCCCAGGGCGCAGTCGTAGCGCCGCACCGAGCGCTCCCCCGTACAGCGCTGGAAATCCAGATTCGGGTGGTCGGAGAAGGGGATGGCGTCCATGTCGTCCAGCAGGCCCCGGATCTGCCGCTTCAGCTCCAGAGAGCCGGTGCGCCGCCCCACCTGAGCCAGGGCAGTTTTGAGAAGCCGATTCTCCGGACGGTCCTGGTCGAACACCTCATAGGTCACATAGAACCGCTCCCGGTGGGCCAGATTGTGCCGCAGATGGCCGTTTATCTCCAGGCGCCCTTTTAAAAAGGGCTGGTTTTCCGTGTGGGGGTGGTAGCCCGAGGCCAGGCCCTGCCGCACCAGGCGGCGGGCCTGCGCCACAAAGGCATCATAGAAGCACTCCAGCATGTCCTGCTCCCGGTGGTCCAGCCCTGTGTGGGTGGAGGGCCGCGAGGGGATGACCCCGCAGCGGGTCAGCATATGGAAGAAGAATTGCCGGGTCTGATCCCATCGTGCTTCCTCGTTCTCCGCTTCCCAGCTCAGGTGCAGCTTGGGGAGGATCTCCAGCTTGAAATCCCCGGGGAACGAGATGAGCCCCACATAGTTGGAGGCAGTGACGCAGAGATCCCCCTCGTGGTAGTCCATCTTCAGGCTGCAGGGAGTCTTCTGCACCTCACAACTCTTGATGTACGCCTGGATGGCCTCAAATTCCTCCGGGTACAGATCCTGTACGCGGAGGTGCCCATATTCCGCCATGCAGAGGGTCCTATTCATGTTTGCCGCTCTCCGTGTCGGTCTGGGGCTTCTTACTCAGAATCGGCTGGTAGGTGCTCACCATTCGCAGGGCGTCCTTGTTCACGGTATAGAACTGGACCGTCTGGCCGCTCCGGCGGCCCGGCATGCTCTGCACCAGATCGGAGTCTGCCGGCTTGGTCTGGATGATCTCCTTGCCCAGGACCCACGCCAGCATCTGGTCCTCCTCATAGAAGAATTCCTGCAGCAGGGGGATCACCTTCTGCTCCATCACATCGGCCAGCTTGTCCATGGTATCCACGTCGAGGAAATAGGCGTGTCCCAGGGTGTGTTCCCGGTCCAGGGCCAGCTCCAGCCGCCTGTTTAGCGCTTGGAGCAATTCCTCCAGCTTCAGCTTCTCCCCCTTGGCATCCTGCACCTCTATTCTATGCAGGCAGGTGGGGTCCGGAGCCATGAACCGGAAGGCAAAGCGGCGGCGCAGCGCTGTGTCCAGCAGTGCCAAAGAGCGGTCCGCCGTATTCATGGTGCCCAGGAGGTACACATTTGCCGGCACGCTGAAGGATGCGCCGTTATAGGGCAGATGGACACTCAGAGGCTCGGAGCCATTCTCCCGCTTGGACTTCTCAATGAGGGTGATGAGCTCGCCGAAGATCCGGGAGATATTGCCCCGGTTGATCTCGTCGATGATGAAGATGTAGTTCTGCTCCTGGTGCTCCCGAGCCTGATTGCAGAACGCCACAAAGCTGCCGTTGCAGACCTTATAGCGCAGTTCCCCGCCGTCGCCCTGCTCTCCCTCCATCACCGGACGGATGCCCTGCACGAACTCCTCGTACCCGTAGGACTGGTGGAAGGTCACCATGTGCACCCGGCCCTGCTCCTCCAGCGCCTGATACTCGTTGCAGATCGCCTCATAGGGCTCCTTCAGCACCTTCTCCAGCGGTTCATCCCGGGCGATAGCCACGGCGTAATAGCGGGTATGGTAGGTCTTGCCGGTGCCCGGCGGGCCGTAGAGGATGGTGTTCAGCTCCAGCTCACAGCTCTCGGTCCCGGACGATCCGTCCCCCTCCTCGTTGCCGTCGGCGCTCTGCCCCGCCCCGGAGGAAGGAGTCTTCTGCCCCACATTCGCTCCGGAAATCGTCTCGGTATAGAGCTTCAGCTCCAGGTCGGGCCGCTTTTCTTTCAGCGCCTGAGCCAAGTTCCGCACTCGTCTAATATGTTCGTTTGTATTTAGATTGGTATGAACATAGAGCTGTTGGAAATGAGAATATGGTGGTTCATTCCATTTTCGATAGCGGTTTGCATCCTTCATATCCTCTTCCATCTTTACTGCGTAGCTAATGCCCTGATTCAGTAGGTAATGAGGCAGCCAATCAGCCCAGTCCGCCTCTCCCTGCAAATAGTTTTGCAGCATTTGAATGGTGCGGAGATAGGTAGCTGCGGAGTTGACCTTGCAGTTGCCGGCCTCCATGCGTTTGTCCAGCACGCCATTCTTCCAGATTTCCAGCGCTATTGGGCGAGCTGTGGTCCAGCTCTCTATCTGAGGAGGGTCCGTCAGTGTCCAAACATCAAGTCCCATCTTACATGCTCTCTCCTTTTCCTTTTTCTGTTCGTCTCCTTGGGTCTGTGGGGAATCATCCCCAGAAAACAGCGGGATCAGCACGCCGCCCAGCGGGACGGAGCACAGCCAGGCCTCCCCTGCCGCGCCCATGCCCAGCCGCTCCAGAACCAGGGTATAGGCCCGGATCTGAGGGGCGTACTCCGCCCGCAGCCGCTGCCGGTAGGCATCTTCGCTCTCGCCGGGGCGGAGGCGGTCGGTCTTGTAGTCCACCACCAGCCAGCCCTCCGGCGTCTGGACCGCCAGATCGATGACTCCCTGCACGTCCAGCGTCTCGGCCGGGGCACTCCCCGCTTTCAAATGGGCGGTGATGTGCTCATAGAGCGGGTCGCTCTGGTCGGGCACGTGGAGGCAGAAGGGCAGCTCGGTCCAGGGCGTCCCACGCTCCAGCACCTTCCGCAGGGGGCTGTCGGGCCGGTCCAGGAAAGCGGCAGCCTCCGCAGCCGCCCGACTCAAGTCCTCCGCCAGCGC
>DYBS01000081.1:650-8762 GCA_019418525.1 Clostridiales bacterium | reverse complement strand
CGCGTCCCTCTGGCCCGACCTGGTGGCCGCCCTACACGGGGTGGTGCCGGCGGGCGTCTACCCCTTCCTCAGCAACTCCGGCATGGTGGCCGGACGGCTGGAGGGGGAGGAGCTGACCCTCTGGATGGACAGCGAGTTCACCAAGAACATGGTTGGCAAGGCCAACGTGCTCCGCGCGGTAGCCCAGGCGGCGGAGCGGATGCTGGGGCATCCGGTGCGCTGCCGGGCGGCGGTGGGCAAGCCCCCGGCTCCCGGCGCGGCGGCCGTCCCCAAGCGTGCGGCGGCCCCGCAGGATAAGCTGGACGAGCTGGTGGAGAAGGGCAAGCAGTTTGACAATGTGGTCATTCAATAGGACCTTATGACTTAAAGGAGGAACTTACACATGGCGAAAGGTTTCGGACGCCCCGGTATGGGCGGCATGGGCGGCATCAACATGAACATGATCAAGCAGGCCCAGAAGATGCAGCAGGACATGCAGAAGATGCAGCAGGAGCTCCAGGAGAAGGAGTACACCGCCCAGGCCGGCGGCGGCGTGGTGGAGGCCGTGGTCACCGGCAAGCGGGAGCTCAAGACCCTCACCATTGACCCCGAGGCGGTGGACCCCGACGACGTGGAGATGCTCCAGGACCTGATCGTGGCCGCCGTGAACGAGGCCATCCGCAAGGCCGACAGCGACGCGGCCAGCTCCATGCAGCAGCTCACCGGCGGGCTGGGCCTGCCCTTCTGAGCATGAGCGGGACCGTGCGGCAGGGAGAGGGCGCGGTGCTGGAGACCGAGCGGCTCCTCCTGCGTCCCCTCACCCCGGCGGACCGGGGAGATTTATGCGAGATCCTCCAGGACCGGGCGACCATGTACGCCTATGAGCACGCGTTCTCCGACGAAGAGGTGGACCAGTGGCTCCAGAATCAGCTCCGGCGCTACCGGGAGGACGGCTTCGGCCTCTGGGCCGCCGTGGACCGGGAGAGCGGGGAGATGGTGGGCCAGATCGGTCTCACCCTCCAGGACTGGGACGGGCGGCGGGTGCCCGAGGTGGGGTACCTTCTGAAGCGCCGTTTCTGGGGGATGGGCTACGCCACCGAGGGGGCCCGGGGGTGCATGGACTACGCCTTTGAGCGCCTGGGCTTTCCGTGGATCTGCTCCATCATCCGGGACAACAACCTGCCCTCCCAGCAGGTGGCCCGGCGCAACGGCCTGACGCCCCGGGGCCATCTGGTGAAGCACTATTACGGCATGGACATGCCACACACGGTGTGGTGCGCCTGGCGGCCGGGCGGAGAGGAAGTCGCACTGGCACAAACCGGACAGTAAAGAAGGAGAGATGTGAAATGACGAAGGCAAAGGTGTATTTTTCCGATCTGCGGGCCAAGCCCGGGAAGAACCTGCTCCAGAAGCTGGAGAAGCTCATCCGCACCGCCGGGATCGGGGACATCGACTTTGAGAAGAAGATGGTGGCCATCAAGCTCCACTTCGGCGAGCCGGGCAACCTGTCCTACCTGCGGCCCAACTACGCCAAGGTGGTGGCCGACGTGGTGAAGAGCCTGGGGGGCGTCCCCTTCCTCACCGACTGCAACACCCTGTACGTAGGCCGGCGGAAGAACGCCGTGGAGCATCTGGATGCGGCCTATGAGAACGGCTACTCCCCCTTCACCACCGGCTGCCAGATCATCATCGGAGACGGCCTGAAGGGCACCGATGACGTGGAGGTCCCCGTGGAGGGCGGCGAGTACGTGAAGAAGGCCAAGATCGGCCGGGCCATCATGGACGCCGATGTGTTCATCTCCCTGTCCCACTTCAAGGGACACGAGGCCACCGGCTTCGGCGGCGCGCTGAAGAACATCGGCATGGGCTGCGGCAGCCGCGCGGGCAAGATGGAGCAGCACAACGCCGGCAAGCCCGATGTGGACCAGGCGCTGTGCGTGGGCTGCCGGAAGTGCTCCACCCAGTGCGCCCAGAACGCCATCTCCTACGGGGAGGACCGGAAGGCCTTCATCGACCACGACAAGTGCGTGGGCTGCGGCCGCTGCCTGGGCATGTGCAACTTCGACGCCATCTCCAACTCCAACAGCTGCGCCAACGACGAGCTCAACGCCAAGATCGCCGAGTACTCCAAGGCGGTGCTGTGGGGCCGGCCCCACTTCCACATCAGCCTGGTCATCGACATCTCCCCCTACTGCGACTGCCACGCCGAGAACGACCTGCCCATCCTCCCCGATGTGGGCATGTTCGCCTCCTTCGACCCGGTGGCCCTGGACCAGGCCTGCGCCGACGCCTGCCTGCGCCAGCAGCCCATCCCCGGCTCCCAGCTGGACGAGAACCTGCACCGCGAGGGCTTCCACGACTACCACGACCACTTCTGCAACAACTTCCCCGAGACCAACTGGCAGACCTGCCTGAGCCACGCCGAGAAGATCGGCCTGGGCAGCCGTTCCTATGAGCTCATTGAGGTGAAGTAAGGCATTTTTCTTGACGGAGCGCCGGAAAAAAGGGTATAATTGGATGTCACGTATCAGCCTTGACTGTGATGAGAAAGGAACGTGTAAATGGATACCAAGGAAATTCTGAGACACTGCGACCACACCCTGCTCAAGCAGGAGGCTACCTGGGCACAGATCCAGCAGATCTGCGACGAGGGCAAGGCCTACGAGTGCGCCTCGGTGTGTATTCCGGCCTCCTATGTGAAGCAGGCGGCCGACTATGTGGGCAACGATCTGAAGATCTGCACCGTCATCGGCTTCCCCAACGGCTACTCCACCACCGAAGTGAAGGTCTTTGAGACCGAGGATGCCGTGCGCAACGGCGCCGACGAGATCGACATGGTGATCAACCTGGGCTGGGTGAAGGACCAGCGCTGGAACGATGTGCTGGAGGAGATGAAGTCCATCAAGGCCTCCTGCAACGGCCGCATCCTGAAGGTCATCGTGGAGGCCTGTCTCCTGACCGAGGCGGAGAAGATCAAGCTCTGTGAGCTGGTCACCGAGGCTGGAGCCGACTATATCAAGACCTCCACCGGCTTCTCTACCGGCGGCGCCACGGTGGAGGACGTGGCCCTTTTCAAGGCCCATATCGGCCCCGGTGTGAAGATCAAGGCCGCCGGTGGTATCCGCACCTTCGAGGCCGCCCAGGCCATGATGGACGCCGGTGCGGAGCGTATTGGCGCCAGCGCGCTGGTGAAGCTGGCCCGCGGTTGATACTTGGTCAAAAAAACAAGAAGAAATTTCTCTATAAAAAAGCTCTCGTTTTTTGACGAGAGCTTTTTTTGTACTTATTTAACACTTTTGTAAAAAAGTATCCAGTTGGCAAAAATAGAGTTGCCCTTTATTCGGTAATGTTATATAATAAACATGTGCCCAGCCCTGGGAGACAGAGATGCCTCCGGCTGGGAGTTTGTTTCGTAACAGGAAAGGAAGGTTGATCACATTGAAGAAGGGTAAGAAAATCGCGGCCCTGCTGCTGGCCCTCTCCATGAGCACCGGCCTGGTGGCCTGCGGCGGCGACACCGGCAGCAATCCCTCGGGAAGCGCCAACCCGGATGACGGCGGCGCTGCGGCCAGTGACTACAAGGTGGCCATGATCACCGACTACGGAGACATCACCGACCAGTCCTTCAACCAGACCACCTACGAGGCCTGTAAGGCCTTCTGCGACGCCAACGGCGTGACCTTCAACTACTACAAGCCCAACGGTGATTCCACCGCCGAGCGTGTGGCCATGGTGGATGCCGCCGTGGCCGACGGCTACAACGTCGTCGTCATGCCCGGCTACGCCTTCGGCGGCACCATCGTGGAGGCCACTCAGAACTACCCCGACGTGAAGTTCGTGGCTCTGGACGTGGCCGCCGGCGACATCCTGGAGGCCGGTGTGCCTCTGAAGGGGGAGGAGTACGACTACAACCCCGACAACTGGAACGTGAAGGACTACTACTACTCCGATAACGTGTACAGCGCCGTGTACCAGGAGGAGCTGTGCGGCTACATGGCCGGCTACGCCGCCGTGCAGCTGGGCTACACCCACCTGGGCTTCTTGGGCGGCATGGCCGTCCCCGCCGTCATGCGCTATGGCTACGGCTTCATCCAGGGCGCTGACGCCGCCGCCGCCGAGCTGGGCATCGGCGATCAGGTCACCGTAGAGTACGTCTACGGCAACCAGTTCAGAGGTGACGCCGACATCACCGGCTATATGGACAACTGGTACAAGACCCTGGGCGTGGAAGTGGTCTTCGCCTGCGGCGGCGGTATCTACACTTCCGCGGCTGAGGCCGCCGCCAAGGTGGACGGCAAGGTTATCGGCGTGGACGTGGATCAGGCGCCCATCATCGACCAGTACGGCGAGGGCATGACCGTCACCTCCGCCATGAAGGGCCTGGCCCCCACCACCCAGCACATCCTGGAGGAGATCGTCCTCAACGGCAACTGGTCCAACTATGCCGGCAAGATCGAGACTCTGGGCCTGGTGTCCGGCGACGACCCCGAGGCCAACTACGTCCAGCTGCCCATGGAGTCCACCCAGTGGGATGACAACTTCACCCAGGACGACTACAAGGCCCTGGTGGCCGCCATGTTCGACGGCACCATCACCGTGTCCAACGACACCACCGTGGAGCCCGCCGACAACGCCACCGTCATCACGGTCAACTCCTACGGCAACATCAAGTAAGACCGATCAACTCTGAGTCAGAGAGGGCGGGTTTTTCCCGCCCTCTTTTTGTATCTTGCACAAAATTATTTGAAAAATGTGGCACAATATAGTACAATCATCTTGTCACTATCCCGCAAAAAAGGAGGTCGGTAAGCTTGGAACAGCCCTATGCCATTGAGATGCTGAACATCACGAAGCGGTTCCCCGGCATCGTGGCCAATGACAATATCACCCTGCAGCTGAAGAAAGGCGAGATCCACGCCTTGCTGGGCGAAAACGGTGCCGGAAAGTCCACGCTGATGAGCGTGCTGTTCGGACTGTACCAGCCGGAGGAGGGCACCATCAAGAAGGACGGACAGGTGGTGCAGATCAAAGACCCCAACGACGCAAACGACCTGGGCATCGGCATGGTCCACCAGCACTTCAAGCTGGTGGAGTGCTTCACCGTTCTGGACAACATTATCCTGGGCGTGGAGCCCTGCAAGCACGGCTTCCTTCAGAAGGCGGACGCCCGGAAAAAGGTGCTGGAGCTGTCGGAGAAATACGGCCTGAAGGTGGACCCCGACGCCCTCATTGAGGATGTCACAGTGGGCATGCAGCAGCGCACCGAGATTTTGAAAATGCTCTACCGGGACAATGAGATCCTGATCTTCGACGAGCCCACCGCTGTACTGACCCCCCAGGAGATCGAGGAACTCATCCAGATCATGCGCAACCTGGCCTCGGAGGGGAAGAGCATCCTCTTCATCTCCCACAAGCTCAACGAGATCATGGAGGTGGCCGACCGCTGCTCGGTGCTGCGCAAGGGCAAGTATATCGGTACGGTGGACATTGCGAACACCACCAAGGAGGAGCTCTCCCGCATGATGGTGGGCCGGGACGTGGAGTTCCAGGTCCACAAGGAGCCCGCCCAGCCCAAGGAGGTCATCCTGGACGTGGAGGGGCTCACGGTGGGCTCCAAGAGCCACGGCAACAACGCCGTGAAGGACGTGTCCTTCCAGGTGCGGGCGGGGGAGATCGTCTGCATTGCCGGTATCGACGGCAACGGACAGACCGAGCTGGTCTACGGCCTGACCGGCCTGGAGAGCCTGAAGAGCGGCAAGATCACCCTCTGCGGGCAGGATATCACACACGCTTCCATCCGCAAGCGCTCCACCATGGGTATGAGCCATATCCCCGAGGACCGGCACAAGCACGGTCTGGTGCTGGACTACACCCTGGAGGACAACATGGTGCTCCAGCGGTATTTTGAGCCCCAGTTCGTCTCCAAGGCGGGTTTTTTGAAGCGCAAGGCCATCCGGGAGTACGCAAACCGCCTCATTGAGCAGTACGACGTGCGCTCCGGTCAGGGCCCCATCACCATTGCCCGCTCTATGTCGGGCGGCAACCAGCAGAAGGCCATCGTGGCCCGGGAGATCGACAAGGCCCCGGAGCTTCTCATCGCGGTACAGCCCACCCGCGGCCTGGACGTGGGCGCCATCGAGTATATCCACAAGCAGATTGTGGCCCAGCGGGACGCCGGAAAGGGCGTGCTGCTGGTGTCGCTGGAGCTGGACGAGGTCATGGCCCTCTCCGACCGCATCCTGGTCATGTACGAGGGTGAGATCGTGGGCGAGCTGGACCCCAAGACCACCACGGTGGAAGAGATGGGTCTCTACATGGCCGGCGCCAAGCGGAAGGGGGCATAAGGGATGAAGGGAAAACGACAGCCCTTGCTGCGCAACAAGGGGGTCCAGTCTCTGCTGGCCGCCCTGCTGTGTATCCTCATCGGACTGATCATCGGCTATCTCGTGCTGCTGATCATCAACCCCGCCGGCGCGTGGGAGGCCATCAAGACCATCGTGGAGAACTTCCTCTACTATCCCACCGCCAACGCCCGGCTGCGCTACCTGGGCAACACCCTGGTCAAGACCGCGCCGCTGCTGATGTGCTCCCTGTCCATCCTGTTCGCGTACAAGGTGGGCCTCTTCAACATCGGCGCTGCCGGGCAGTATGTGGTGGGCGCGGGCGCCTGCCTGTACTGCGCCCTGGCCCTGAAGCTGCCCTGGTTCGTCTGCCTCATTGCGGCCATCGTAGCCGGCGCGGTGCTGGGCGCCATCTCTGGCGCGCTGAAGGCCTATCGCAACGTCAATGAGGTCATCTCCTGCATCATGCTCAACTGGATCAGCCTGTATCTGGTCAACACCCTCCTGGCCAAGGTGAAGGAGGGGGCCAGCCCCTACACCATCCAGCTCTCCACCGGTAACCCCGGCGCGGTGCTGCCCGACGCGGGCCTGCCCGCCCTGCTGGGCAACAACCGCTATGTCACCATCGCCGTGCCTCTGTCGGTGATCGTGGCGGTGCTCGTGTGGGTGGTGCTGGAAAAGACCAAGCTGGGCTATGAGCTCAAGGCCACCGGCTTCAACAAGTTCGCCGCCAAGTACTGCGGCATGAAGGAGAAGCGCAACATCATCCTCACCATGGCCATCGCCGGAGGTCTTGCGGGCATGGGCGCAGCCCTGCTGTACCTGACCGGGTTCGAGCAGTGGTCCACCACCCAGTCCTCGGTGCCCGCCATGGGCTTCAACGGCATCGCCGCGGCCTTCCTGGGCGGCCTGAACCCCATCGGCGCCATTTTCTCCTCCTACTTCATCCAGCACATCACCAACGGCGGCGCGTACGTGGACAAGACCATGTATTCCGCCCAGATCTCCGATCTGGTGTCGTCCCTGATCATCTACCTGTGCGGCTTCGTGCTGTTCTTCAAGACCACCCTGGACCGCCGTCTGGACCGCCGGGCCGAGCGGGAAGCGGCCAAGGCCGCGGCTCAGAAAGGAGGGGAAGCGTAATGCTGCTTCTGATCCAATATACGCTGATCTTTGCCTCCGTTCTGATCCTGGTGGCCCTGGGCGGCTGCTTCTCGGAGCACTCCGGCGTCATCAACATCGGCCTGGAGGGCATCATGGTCATGGGCGCTCTGGGCGGCGCGCTGATGATGAAGTTCCTCCCCGGCGGCACGTCCCCCTTCCTCATCATCGTGCTGGTGGTACTGGCCAGCATTGGCCTGGGTATGGTGTACTCCCTGCTGCTGGCGGTGGCGGCCATCAACTTCAAGGCCGACCAGACCCTGGTGGGCACCGCCATGAACCTGCTGGGTACCGCGGCGGCCACCGTGTTCGTGAAAGCCATGAACACCGCCGAGAGCGTGGACAACGTGTCCTCCACCATCCAGTATATCGAGCCCAAGAAGGCTTTTCTGGTGGACATCGGGGGCTTTGAGTTCAACTGGTTCATGCTCCTGGCCCTCATCGCCCTGGTGCTGGCCTATGTGGTGCTCTACAAGACCCGCTTCGGCCTGCGGCTGTGCGCCTGCGGCTGTGCGCCTGCGGCGAGCACCCCCAGGCGGCGGACAGCGTGGGTATCAACGTGTACAAGATGCGCTACGCCGGTGTCCTGATCTCCGGTATGCTGGGCGGCCTGGGCGGCATTGTGTATATC
>DYBS01000081.1:0-640 GCA_019418525.1 Clostridiales bacterium | reverse complement strand
TTTTGGATTCCTGGCCCTGGCCGTCATGATCTTCGGCCAGTGGAAGCCCACTCGCATCGCCCTGGCGGCGCTGCTGTTCGGCCTGTTCCGCGCGCTGGCCAACGTGTACACCGGCTTCGATTTCCTCAACTCGCTCCAGCTCCCCAGCAGCGTGTACAACATGCTGCCCTATATCATCTCCCTCATTGTGCTGGCCTTCACCTCCCAGAACTCCCGCGCACCCAAGGCGGAGGGCATCCCCTACGACAAGGGACAGCGCTGAGCGGAAAACCAAAACCGGCAGGGACGTTTGTCCCTGCCGGTTTTTGCACTCTGGAAGCGGGGCTATGCGTTGTGGTTGAGGAGGGTGATGCAGCTCACGGCGTCGTCGGTAAAGTAGAAGAGGACGGCGGCCCCCCAGCCGTCAGCGCGGCGGCAGTACCAGAGACAGTCGCCGGTCCGGTCGGACTCGGGGGTGAAGTCGTCGCCGGTGCCGTCCCAGTAGGGGGTGTCGTAGAGCTGATCCCCGTAGGCCTCCTCCACCTGGGCCCGGGTGGAGCCGATACCGATGCCCCGGGTGGTGGTCATGTCGGTGCGGGTGGTGGTGAGGGCGGCGATGGAGTAGTCGTCGGGCTGGTCCAGGGGGACGCTGTCGCCGTTG
>DYBS01000080.1 GCA_019418525.1 Clostridiales bacterium | reverse complement strand
CTGCTGGGCGGGGACGGCCACAAAGGACCACTCATAGGCGTCGGTGGCGTCCAGGAGCTCCGCCCAGCAGAGCTTGCCGTTATAGGTCCGGCCCTTCACATGGGCGCAGCGCTCCCGGTCGTGGATGTCCTCACCGCAGATGGAGCAAATGGAGCGCGCCACGCTGCACCCCACCGACACCTCCCGCTTGATGCCGCCCTCGATCTCGGCGATGAGGTCCCGGTTGCTGTCGGTACGCACCATGTACACCCAGCCTTTGAGGTAGCAATAGGGGTCCCCGGCGGCGGTGCGGATCTGCTCCTCCCGCACCAGTTCCGTGCGGTAGATGCGCCCCACCTGCTCCCGGGCGCTCCAGCGGTGGTCAAAAATGCCGCTCTTGCCCACAAAGAGGGGAGCCAGCTCCCGCAGCGTGGCCTCGGGGAAGCGCTCGCAGTCCCGGTCCACCTCGTTGTCACAGAGCTTCACGCAGAAGGTAAAGACCTCCTCGGCGGTCAGCTCCTTCCGGCTCTGGGCGTGAATGAGGGCCAGATCCTCCGCGCTCACGGTCCCGGCAGCGCCCACACCAGCTTCTTTGATGATGTTCAACTCGCATCCTCCTGTTCCGCTTCACCTTCCCGGCGCAGAGCCTCAGCCTGCTCGCGATAGAGCTCGGCCTTGGCCTCTTCCACCAGGTCCTGCAAATTGATGTCGTCCCACTCCACCGTGACGTGGTGGTCGTAGCCGTGGAGCCGCAGCCACATCTCACACACCCGCTCCACCACCGGCTCCAGAGAACGGCGGATGGCGGTGATCTCGGTGGTGAGGAGGTCGGCCTGCTGGGTGCTCATCCGCTCGGTGGAGGACCAGGACAGGCCCAGCAAAAAGGGCGGGATACCGGTCCGGGCCACCAGCTGCTCCAGGATCTGCCGCACCGGCACCTCGCTGTCCAAGATCTGGTTGTCCGCGCCGATGACCTTGATCTCCACGTCGCCTACTGCTACGAAGTCCCGCACCGAGCCGTCCTTGGTGGCCTCCATAGCGGAGGCCCACTCCCGGGCCAGCTGCTCGCTGCGCTCCTGGGCGTAGAGCCCGTCGCTGTCGGGCTTGCACACCACGGCGAAGCGGACGTTGCCCATCCGCTCCCAGTTCATCCCCACCGCCTGGTAGATTTTGAGCAAAATCCCGGTGAGGAAGGGCATGGACCGCAGCAGGGACACACCGTAGGGGTGCTCTGCCTCCGGCTGGAAGGGAGTGAAGAGCAGCAGATCCTGCCGGGGGAGGCGGGTCGCCTGTCCCCCCGCCTCTCTCCGGCACAGGGCAAAGTCCATGGGGGAGTCCCCCTCCTGTACCTCGATGTGCTCCACATTGCCGCACAGCAGGGCGGTAAACTCCTGCCTCTTCCGGTCCAGCACCATCTCCCCCACCGCCTGTCCGCAGGTGAGCAGGGAGTCCACATAGCTGTCCAGGAAGGACTGGATGCCCCGCTGGCCCCGTCCGGTGTCCACCGTGCGCAGAAACTCAGCCAGTTCTTCCCCGGCCCGCTTGTCTCTGGGCACCGCGGACACGCCGCCGGTGAGGCGCACCAGCTTCAGAATGGCGGCGTCCACGATGGGGACGGCCTCCCGGATGGTCCGGTACAGGCGGATCTCTCCGCCGTGGAGGGGCGTGTAGCGCTCCAGCAGCCCGAAGGGGTGCCGACCCCCGTCCCGGAGCTGAACCGCCGCCCCGGTCTTTGCCGGTCTTTTGCGTAACCAGCCCAAATGATCTTCCTCCTCTCTCAAAAGGCCCGCCGGGCCACCGCGGCGGCGGCCAGGGGACTCTCCCGCTTCCCCGCGGCCACGTTGACGGCGAAGTAGCGGATGTCATCCATGGCGTGGTCGTGCTCCTTGCGCACCTTGTCGCCGGGGGCCCGGGTGTCCCAGCAGTAAAGGGAAAACTCCCGGATGGCGTCCCGACAGGGCGGGCAGATGACGATTTTTCCCTCTTTCAGCAGCCGGGCGGTGATGCGGATGCCCTCCAGCACCTGGTTGTCGGCCCGCACCACCCGCCAGCCGCTGCGGCGCAGCACCTCGATGAAGCTGGCGGCGGAGGGATCCACCACCACCTTCTGGATCTTCCGCCCCCCGGCCAGTTTGGCCAGGTCGTCGGCGTACTCCCGGTCGGTCTTTTGCCGCCCCTCCCGGCGGGAGTCGTAGTAAAATTCGTTTACCCGGTACCAGATGTCTCCCTTCCGCCCCCACAGCCCGAAGGACGCGGGGTTGACGGTGCCGTAGTCGCAGGAGATGACCCACTCCTCCAGTCCATCCGGCGCTTGGCGCACATAGCTCTCGTCGAAAAAGTCGTAGATGACTCCCTCAGCGGCCACCCACTCCCCCAGCACGAAGCGGCGGTAAAAGGTACCGCTGTAATACCGGGCGTAGCGGGCGATGACGGCGGGGGACAGAGCGGGGTTGTCCTCCATGGTGAAGTGGAGGTACAGCGCCCCCCGCTCCTCCCGCTTCTGGACCCACTCTTTATAGAACCAGTGCTCCGGCCCCTCCGGGTTGCAGTTGAACCACAGGCGGCTCCCCTCCACGCTGCACCGGGCGCAGGCCTGCTCCACGAAGGAGCGGGGCATCAATGCCACCTCGTCCAGCAGCACACCCGCCAGGGTGATGCCTTGGATGAGGGCGGCGCTCCCCTCGTCCCGCCCGCCGAAGAGGTAGAAGGTGTTCCGCCGTCCCCCGAAGGAGACCACCAGCTGCCCCTTGCTCACCCGTTCGGTGCAGTGGAACCCCAGCTCTTTCAGGAGGGGCAGCAGCTCCCCCAGGAGGTTGCGCCGCAGGGCCCCGGCGGTCTTACCGCACAGGCCGAAGTTTCGCCCTGTAAAATTCCCCATGGCCCAGCAGAAGAAGGAGAGCCCGCAGCACAACGTCTTGCCGCTGCGCACCGCGCCATCGCAGATGATGGCCTCCCGGTCGTGCCAGGGAGAGCCGCGGCACCACCAGGTGAGCACCGTCCCCTGCTTGTCCGAAAAGACTTTAGGGATCATGGACCTCCTCCCGTTCCGCCCGCTGCTCCAGGGCCTGATAGAGGAGCTCCGCCCCGGCGTGTTCCCCGCCCTCCGGCGCGGAGAGCCGGTCCAGCAGCTCCAGGATCTTCAGCCGGTCCCAGAGCTTCACCTCCGCCACGCCGGAGGAGCTGCGCTTGAATTCGAAGAGCAGCGTCAGGTCCAGCCCGTCCACGGCATCGACCTCGTTCTTGTCCAGAAAGGCCAGCTTCACCGCGTCGTTGGGCTTGCTGCGCAGCATCCGCCGCAGCTGCCGCAGGACCTCCGTCCGGTCCCGCCGCGCTTGTTCCATCTCGCACCACCTCGTTTCACCCCTGGGCCCCAACGCCCAAAAGTTGCACATTTCCGTGCAACTTTGGGTAAAATTTTTTGAAAAAAAGAAAAACCGGAAGGGCCGTCTCTGCGACTCTTCCGGTTTCTTTCCGTTCTAAAGGGCCTCCAGCAGCTCCCCGGCGATGGCCTGGGCGGTCTCCTCCACCCGCTGGAAATCCACATGGGGGTTGTAGAGGGCCTCCAGGGCGTCGTGCTTCTCTTTGGCCCGGGCCAGGGCGGCCACGGCCTCCTCCAACAGGGCGGCCTCCACCTTCCGCTCGAAGCGCAGCCGTCCCCGGCAGCGGCGCAGGGTGTCGCTGTCGGCCATAGCGTCCAGCCGCAGCCGCCGATAGGGCCGCTTGCCGTTCCAGGGCAGCTCGCTGCTGCTGGTAACGAAGGCCAGGGACAGCCCGGGGATGAGCAGGTGGAGCATCCGCCCGGGCTCCAGGGGATCGGGGCAGGGGATGACGTCGTACCCCGCCGCCATGGCCCCGGCGGCCAGCCGCTCCAGCAGGGTGTGGGCCAGGCCGTAGTGATCCCACAGCTCATAGACTCGGCTGCACAGGGCGTCCACGGTGCCGAACTCGCACAGCACACCCTGGCAGGTCACGGCGTTGAGGAAACGCTGCCGGGCGCTCCCCGGCTCCTGCCCGGTCTTGCGGCACTCCCGGGCCAGAATGCCCCGGGCCCGCCGGTCCAGCTTCTCCTCCACCTCTGGGGTGAGGAGCAGCTCCCGGGTGCTGGCCTGGAGCTCCGCCACAGCGGTGAGGCACCGCCGCGCCCGCTTGTGGCAGGCGCCATACCCCTCCATGACTCTCTCCAGCTCCCGCCGGATGGGCCGCAGGGCGGCGCTGTCGTAGCACGCCCCCAGATTGACATACCGATCCACCGCGCCAGGGCACACCGGCTCCACCACGTGGGGAGCGGTGGCATCCACGATAGCGGATCGGATTTCCGGAAAGTGCACGGCGTCCAGGGACCCCGGGTCCCCGGAGCAGGTGATGTACTCGGCCTTCGCCCCGGCCTCCTCCAGCCGGGCCGCCACCCGGCGCATCAAAGTGGACTTACCGCAGCCCGGCCCTCCTTTCAGGAGGAAATAGCGCTCAGCGCGCTCCCGGTCCATGAGCTGGTCGTACAGGGAATAAAAGCCCGCCGGGGTGTTGGCCCCCAGGAAGAAGCGGACCTGTGGTTGTTCGGACATCAAAGACCCTCCCATCCGAAGATTTCTACATCTCACCATATGCCTCTCCGGGGCGTCGGGTGCGCCCATCCTCTTTTCATTTGAAGGGAGTGACAAGCCGTGCTATACTGGTACCAATCAGTCAATCACAAGGAGGTCTTTACCATGCAAATTGCCCATACCCTCACCGATCTCATCGGCCATACGCCGCTTCTGGCGCTGGAGCGCGCCCTGCCCGGGACCCATATCCTGGGGAAGCTGGAGTGTATGAACCCCCTATCCTCCGCCAAGGACCGGGCGGCCTGGTACATGGTGCTGGACGCCGAGGAGCGGGGCGCCCTGAAGCCCGGCGGGGTCATCGTGGAGCCCACCAGCGGCAACACCGGCGTGGGGCTGAGCTATGTTGCGGCCCTGCGGGGGTACAAGGTGATCCTCACCATGCCGGAGACCATGAGCCTGGAGCGGCGGAACCTCCTGTCCGCTCTGGGGGCAGAACTGGTGCTCACCGAGGGGTCTAAGGGCATGTCCGGCGCTATTGAGAAGGCCCAGGAGCTTCTGAACACCCTCCCCGGGGCGTGGATGCCCGACCAGTTCAACAACCCCGCCAACGCCAAAGCCCACTATAAGACCACCGGTCCGGAGATCTGGGCGGACACCGACGGCAAGGTGGACGTGCTGGTGGCGGGTGTGGGCTCCGGCGGCACGGTAACCGGCGCGGGCCGCTATCTGAAGGAGCAGAACCCCAACATCTACGTGGTGGCGGTGGAGCCGGCGGAGTCGGCGGTGCTCTCTGGGAAACCGGCGGGCCCCCACGGCATTCAGGGCATCGGTGCGGGCTTCGTGCCGGGCGTGCTGGACCGCTCGGTGGTGGACGAGGTGCTGCCGGTGCCCACCAAGGAGGCTGAGACCATGGTGCGCGTCCTAGCCCGGAAGGAAGGCCTCCTCTCCGGCATCTCCTCCGGTGCGGCGGCCTGGGCGGCCGGGGAGCTGGCCAAGCGCCCGGAGTTTGCGGGAAAGACCATCGTGGCCATTCTCCCCGACACGGGGGAGCGCTATCTCTCCACCGGTGTGTTTCAAGGAGAGTAAAAGTCTTTGGAAAAGGGCACAAAAAATCCTCGGACTGTTTGTACAGTCCGAGGATTTTTGCACATCAAACGGTTTACATGTGGCTCCAGTCGATGACATCCTTATTCTTAATAAAGTACTCCACACCGGAGTAGACAGTGGTAATGACGATGACGGCGGTAACCAGGGTGTCCACCCAGGCGATGGGGAACACCAGCATGAAGCAGATGCCCACCATGGTGGAGGCGGTCTTTACCTTGCCCGACCAGGCGGCGGCAATCACCCGGCCGTTGTCCACGGCGATAAGGCGCAGGCCGCTGACCGCGAACTCCCGCACCACCACGATGAGGAGAGCCCAGGCGGGCATTCGGCCCACCTCCACGAACCACAGCATGGCGGCCATGACCAGCATCTTGTCGGCCAGTGGGTCCATGAACTTGCCGAAGTCGGTGATGAGTCCCCGGCTGCGGGCGATATGTCCGTCTACGAAATCGGTGAGGCTGGCCAGGATGAAGATGCCCAGGGCCACATAGCGGCTGCCGGCAAAGTCCAGATAGAGGACCACCAGAAACACGGGGATCAGCAAAATGCGGAGCATGGTGAGCTTGTTGGCGGTATTCATGCTTAGTCCTCCTCGATCTCGCCGGTCAGATCTCCGTCGGAGATGCCGGTCATCCGTACCTGTACGAAGGTGCCAGCGGGGATGCGGCCCGCGGCGGTGAAGAGCACCCGGCCGTCGATCTCCGGGGAGTCGGCCCAGGTGCGGCCCACGTAGCAGCCCTCCTCCGGGTCAAAGCCCTCGCAGAGCACTTCTTCCACGCCGCCCAGGCGCTCCTCATTCCAGCGGTCCATGATGTCGGCCTGGAGGGCCCGCACCCGGTCCACCCGCTGCTCGGCCACCTCGGCGGGCACCTGGTTTTCCATCTTGTCGGCCAGGGTGCCCTCCTCCCGGGAAAACTGGAACACGCCGGCCCGCTGGAGGCGCTCCTCCTCCAGGAAGGCACACAGCTCCTCAAACTGCTCCTCGGTCTCGCCGGGGAAGCCGCAGATGAGGGAGGTGCGCAGCACCACGTCGGGCATGGCGGCGCGGAGCTTGGCGAACAGCGCCTGGATCTCCGCCTTGGTGGAGCGGCGGCGCATGGCGGCCAGCACCTCGTCGTTGCAGTGCTGGATGGGAATGTCCAGGTAGTGGAGGATCTTGGGCTCATGGGCGATGGTATCGATGAGCTCGTCGGTGATGACCTCCGGGTAGAGGTAGTGCAGCCGGATCCAGTGGAAGGGCAGCTTGCACAGCTCCTTCAGAAGGCCCGCCAGGGAGGTTCCGTCCTTCAAATCCATGCCGTACCGGGTGATGTCCTGGGCGATGACGATGAGCTCCTGCACGCCGCTCTCGGCCAGGGCCTTCGCCTCCTCCAGCACATGCTCCATGGTGCGGCTGCGGTAGCGGCCCCGGAGCTTTGGGATGATGCAGAAGGCGCAGCCGTTGCTGCACCCCTCGGCGATCTTCAGAAAGGCGGTGTAGGGGGGCGTGGTCACGATGCGCAGCCCGTCGTCGTCGGTGTGGTGGATGTCGCCAAAGGCCTCGGGGCGCTCTCCCCGGGTGAGGGCCTCAATGGCGGAGACCACGTCGGTGTAGCTGCCGGTGCCCAGCATGCCGTCCACCTCGGGCAGCTCCTGCCGGATATCCTCCCGGTAGCGCTGGGTGAGGCAGCCGGTCACCAGGAGCTTGCCCAGGCGGCCCTCCGCCTTGAGCTGGCCCAGGGCCAGGATGTTGTCGATGGCCTCGCTCTTGGCCGCGTCGATAAAGCCGCAGGTGTTGAGCACCGCCACATCGGCCCCGTCGGGCTCTCCGGTGACGGTGTAGCCGGCGTCCCGGCACAGGGCCATCATCTGCTCGGTATTGACCAGATTCTTGGAACAGCCCAGGGAAATAAATGCAACCTTCAAAGATGATTTCTCCTTCTATTCGTCCTGATCCGCGCCGTAGCGGAGCAGCCCCTCCCGGATCTCCTCCCAGCCGTAGCCCCGCCGGGCCAGGGCGTCGGAGGTCCGTTTCAGGGCCTTTGGGTCTCGGGGGTCCTCCCCCCGCATCTTCTTCGCGATGAAGCGGTCGATCTCCTCCGCGGGGTCCTCCACCTCGTCCAGGGCCTGATTCCACAGGTCCCTTGAGACTCCCCGGCGGAAGAGCTCATCCCGCAGCTTGCGCGCGCCATAGCCCTTGGCGGCGTAGTGCCGGGCTACGGAGCGGGCGTACTCCTCGTCGTTGAGGTAGCCCAGCTCCTCCAGCCAGTCGGCCACCTCCTCCGCCTTCTGAGGGTCCACCGGCTCGGGGGGCTCCTCTCCGGGCTTCACCCGGGGCCGGGCGGTGAGCTTGCGCAGCAGCTCTTTCCGGGAAAGCGGCCGAAGGGAGAGGGCCTTCAAGGCCTTCTCCCTCAGCGCCGCCCGGTCGGCGGCCTCCCGCAGCTCCTCCAGCGTCTCGTGGGAGAGCTCCATCCCGGCGTAGAGGGCAAAGGCGACCACCTCATTCTCCCCCACCCGCAGGATGGAGCCGTCCTCCAGATGGAGGAGCCAGCGCCCCTCCACCCGCTGGGAGGGGGCTAATTTACAAAGTCTCATGCCTCGGTGTCGGCGTCAGCGGCCACGGTCTCGCCGTCGTCGAAGTCCTCGGCACTCACATCCACCGCCCGTCCGGCGGCCTTGGCGGCGGCCTTGGACTGGCTGGACATGAGCTTGTAGGCGTTCTTGCGGATCTCGGCCTCGATCTTCTCGGCCTCTTCCGGGTTGTCCTTCAGGTACTGCTTCACCGAGTCGCGGCCCTGGCCCAGGCGCATCTCACCCATAGAGAACCAGGAGCCGGATTTTTGGATGATGTCCAGCTTGACGCCCAGGTCCACCAGCTCGCCCACCTTGGAGATACCCTCGCCGTACATGATGTCGAACTCGGCCTCCCGGAAGGGGGGCGCCACCTTGTTCTTGACTACCTTCACCTTGGTGCGGTTGCCGATGAGCTCGGAGCCGTTTTTGAGGGACTCCACCCGACGCACCTCCATGCGCACCGAGGCGTAGAACCGCAGGGCCCGGCCGCCGGTGGTGACCTCGGGGTTGCCGTAGACCACGCCCACCTTCTCGCGCAGCTGGTTGATGAAAATGACGATACAGTTGGTCTTGGAGATGGAGCCGGCCAGCTTCCGCAGGGCCTGGCTCATCAGGCGGGCCAGCAGGCCCACATGGGAGTCGCCCATGTCGCCCTCGATCTCAGC
>DYBS01000008.1:15884-31001 GCA_019418525.1 Clostridiales bacterium | reverse complement strand
CGCCTGGGGCGTACTGGAGGGGACAGAGGCGTCGCCTTTGCCACCTGGGAGCAGGGCCTGGGTCAGAGTGGGAGCAATGAGCAGCCCGGCACAGACCACCAGCCCGGCAAGCAGCAGCGGAAGAGAGGGGCCGCGGCGATGGCGGCGGCGGGGGTTGGACATGGGAGAGGACCTCGTTTCCAAAAAATTCAGGGGACAAGCAAATAGTCCCGCAGCTCTTCATAGGAGGCCGCGGTGTAGGTGGGGTGGATGGCGGAGTTGTTTTCGCCCCCCTGTGGGTGATACCAAATCGTATCTAGACCAGCGTTAATTCCTCCCTGTATATCTGAGTGGAGATTATCGCCGATCACCACCGCCCGGGAGGGGTCGGAGATGTCCATGGCTGCCAGGACACGCTGGAAGAATGCCGCCTCCGGTTTCTGATGGCCCACCTCCTCCGAGATAAAGATCCAGGGGATGAGGGCCCCCAGAGGGGAGCGGGCAAAACGGCCCCTCTGAGCGGCGGCCATGCCGTTGGTGACGATGGCCAGCGTACAGTGGGCGGACAGCTCCCGGCACAGGGCCTCTGCGCCTGGAAAGAGCTCACCGTGCTCGGCCAGATGGGACAGGTAATCGCGATTCATTCCGGCGGGGTCCTGATCTCCGCCCAGGGACCGGATCAGGAGGGAAAAGCGCTCCACCGCCAGCTCCTCCCGACTGATCTCCCCCAGGTCAAAGCGGTGCCAAAGCAGGTGGTTGACTGAGTGGTAAAAGTCCAGAGTGTCCGGGTCTGCCGGATATCCGTGGTCCAGGAGGGTGGCCCGGAGGGCCTGCTCCTCTGCAGTGTCGAAGTCGAAGAGTGTATGGTCGGCGTCGAAGAGCAGATAGTCGTAGCGGGGCATGGGTTCAGCTCCTTTCCCGGGCGCGGTGGCGAAAGACCAGCCACATCCGCATGGCAGTGGACACCAGCAGGACACCCAGGGCCAGCGCGCCAGACAGGCCCAGGGTGTGCATCCCCTGGCTGAGGAAGCGCCCGGTATTGCCCTGAATGGCATACTGCATGGTGTAGTAGATACCGGCGCCGGGGACCAGCGGGAAGATAGAGATAAGAAGATAGGCGGTCACGGGGTGCTTGCGCACCCGGGCCATGATCTCAGAGTAGAGGGAGAGGGCCAGGGCCGCCACAAAATAGGCCGCCACCTCGCTCTCCAACAGCGGGAGGACCAAAAGATAGACCAGCCAGCCCAGCGCACCGCCCAGCGCAGCCAGCGGGACCTCACGTCCGTGGACGTTGAAGGGGATGGCAAAGGCCAGACCGCCGATGAAGGCATAGAGACAGGGGAGGAAGTCGGTGAGTTCCATGTGCCCACCTCCTCAAACAGCGCCGGCCAGGCTCAACACGAAGCCGGTGCCCAAAGCGATGGCGGTGGCGATGAGAAGAGCCTGGACCACCAGGTTGACGCCCGAGTTCAGGTCCCCGGACATGATGTTGCGGATGGCGTTGGTGAAGATAATACCGGGTACCAGCAGCATCAGCGCGCCGATGATGATGAAGTCCACACTCTCCCCCAGACCGATGGCCACCAGGAACAGCGCGCACAGGGCGGAGATCGCCCCGCTGACGATGGTGCGGATGAACTGATTGGTGAGCAGCCAGTCCATCCAACGTCCCGACAGGCCGATGGCCACGCCGCACAGCCCGGCGCACAGGCCGTCCCTCAGACTGCCGCCGAAGAACAGGGCGTAGGCTCCGGCGCCCACGAAGCAGGCCAGCAGCTGCATCTGGGCAGAGTAGGTCCGGCGCTGCTGCTGAATGGCCTCCAGCCTCTGCTGCAGTTCCTCCAGTGGCGGAGGAGACTGACACACCTGGCGGCACAGCTCATTGTAGGCCACCAGCAGATCCAGATCGGTGTCATGGGGCGGTACCCGGCGGATGCGGGTGGCAGAGTGGCCGTCCGGGTCGGTGAGACTGACATTGATGCAGTTGGGGATGGCGAAGATCTCGCCGCTCTTCACACCATAGGCCAGAAGAAGCCGCTGCACGGACTCCTCTACCCGGTAAATCTCCGCGCCGGTGGACATCATGCGATAGCCCAACTCGGTGGACAGCTCCAGAAGCAGATCATAGGACTCCTGCAAGTTAAGCGCACCTGCCTTTCCACATATGAGGTATCCGTGCAGGGGGAGGCCGCAGCCTCCGGTCAGCTTAGCTTACCTCTTTTTGACGCAGGGAACAAGAGAAAAGTTGACACATTTCTTCTGGTTCTTTTAAGATTTTTCCGGCGCCTGGGCGGAACCGTCCACCGCCGCACGCTCGGCCTTCAGCTCCTCGCAGAGCTGGTAGAAATCCCAGGACACGTTCCCCGGGGTGACGATGGCCTTGTATACACTCCGGGGCACCCCAGCGCGGAGCAGGGCGGAGAGTACCCGGTCCAGCTGGGGCCCGCCGATGCCGGAAAAGACCATCAGGCTCTCGCCGATGGGCGCCCGGGGCGCGGGGGATTCCTCCGGCTGAGGGAGCACGCCGGTGAAGGAGCCCAGAGGCCGCCCCAGCTCCTCCGGGGCGATGGTGCGAATGCGCAGGCCGTGGGTGGCAAAGACGGCCTTGGCTTTTTTCCCCTCCTGAGGGGAGGAGGCGTTATAGTAGAGGACCATTCCGCGAACTGCGGGCATAGAGATCCCTCCTTTGAATCAGTTGACTTTTTTAGCGTTGGGGTAGAGACGCTCCATCCGCTCATCGGGGAAGTGGCGGTCCAGGAACTGGGACACAGGCGTTACCGGGCCGGGATCGGTCTGCTGGCGCTGGTTGTAGCGGCTCAGAGCCAGGGCGGACATGCCCATGTTGACCACCATGAAGGCCACCAGCACCCAGGTGCCGATCTTGCCCCAGCGGATGGGGATGCGCTCAATGAGGCGGGAGAGGCGGGGATAGATGCCCTTGAGCCACACCACCGCCGCAATGCCCCAGAAGAAGCAGAACAGCAGGTTGATGCGCCCGCCCAAATTGAAGGGAATGTGGCTGTAATCCCAAAAAATGGTGCCGAATACCAGCTCGCTGAAGACGCTGCACATGTACTCATATACACCGCCCAGCACAGTGCCGGCCAGGAAGATATAGCGGTCGTTCTTATCTTTATATTTGTAGAGCAGGGCGGTGAGCAGTACCGCGCCGAAACCCCACACAATGCTGAAGGGGCCCCAGACCAGACTGCTGCGGCTCATCCACACCCCGGCGGTGAGACGGCAGAAAATGGTTTCCACAATGTCGCCCAGCAGAGCGGCAATGACGAAGAGCCACACCAGCTTATGGAAGCAGCAGCCCTGGGCGAACACCGTGGGCACCGATTTGCCCTTCCGGGACTGGTCCAGCAGCTGTTCCGGCTCCAGATTGGGGTAGGCCTTCATCATGCGGCGCTGGACCCGGCCGGTGATGGCGTTGCCGAACTGGTTGGACAGGTTGCGGAAGTCCTCCTGAAGGGCGGCCAGGCGCCGCAGGCGGAAGCGCAGCTGGAGCACCGCGGTGAGGGAGAGGGCCAAGTCGATGCCCAGCAGGATCAGCAGCACCAGCAGTACTACCCGGCCCACCCGGACGGGGAACAGGTCCAACAGAGAGCAAATGAGGGGGTTGGTCACCCGGATACACACCACCGCCAGCACGCCCCAGACGATGAGGTGGGGGAGGGTGATGAAGCCCTCGAACTGGAAGCGGTAGCGGGTGTAGTCCCACCACTTGCGGTGGAAGATGCGCTCCAGCAGCACGCCGGTGACGATGACCAGGAAGGCGGAGAGCACCGCGCCGGCCACAAAGAGGAAGAAGAGCCGGTCCTTCAGCTCGGGCAGGAAGATGGAAAAGACCACCGCGGCCACGCCGTAGACCGGGCAGAAGGGGAGGGTCAAAAAGCCGGTGTTGACAAAGGAGTGCTTGCGCAGGGCGGCCACCACCACTCCGGCGCACCACCCCAGCAGGGAGTAGATGAGGAAAAACCACAGCAGTTCATAGAGGGAGTTGTACATATCAGGTCCTTTCTCCAAAATGCGGTTCGGAGGCGGCGGGGCGGACCTCACACACGGTCAACACGCCCTCCGCCACGGTGAAGCGTACGTCCAGCCCCCCAAAGGGCAGACCGTAGACCCGCTCCGGGTCCTTCTGGTAAGAGGGGCGGGGGTCGTGGGAGAGCACCCCCATCAGGGCCTCCAGCTCCTCCGGCGGCACCAGGGCACGCCAACGGGGCGGGAAGTCTACCTCCAGCAGCCGCTCATCCAGTCCGGTGGTGAACCCGCCGGTGGCGTCGGGATGGCTGTCGGCGTAGGGAATGTAGGGCTTGATGTCGTAGATGGGGGTACCGTCCATCAGATCGGCACCCGCCACATGGAGGACGGGACCCTGGGGTGTGTGGAGCTCCACTCTCTCCAGGCGCACGGAGGACAGGCCGATGGGGTTGGGGCGGAAGGGCGAGCGGGTGGCAAAGACGCCCATCCTGGCGTTGCCGCCCAGTCGGGGCGGGCGTACGGTGGGGGACCAGTGCTCCCGCACGGCGCCGGAGAATTGCCAGATGAGCCAGATGTGGGAGTACTCCTCCAGCCCGCGCAGGGCGTCGGGGTTGCGGTACTCCGGCTCGAAAATCACCTGGGCTTTCAGGGCGTCCACCAGGCCGCTCTGCCGGGGGACGCCGAATTTGGTGGGGAAGGCGGTGTGGATGCGGGCCACCACCCGCAAGGTATGCGTGTTATCCATAAAAGGGACCTCGTTTGTGGAAAAATGGGGATTCCGGCACCAGTATAGCACAACCGGACGCCGGGGGGAAGAGGGCCGTGACTCTTGAAGCGGGGGGCGGAGTATGATACCATGTGGAAGGTCCCGGCGCCGCGGGACCGGAAGGAGGACATGATTTGTGAACGACTTTGACGCGCTGTTGGCCCGGGTACGGGCCCAGGCCGAGGCGCTGTCCATTCCGGTTTCCCCCAGACTCCGCCCCCATGTGGAGGTAAATCGCCGGGCGGTCACCCGCTTCGGCTGCTGCATCTGCCGGGAGGGGGAGTACCGTATCGAGCTGACCCAGCGCCTGCTGGAGGCGCCGGAGCAGGCCTGCCTCCAGACCCTGGCCCACGAGGTGCTCCACACCTGCCCGGGCTGCCGCAACCACGGGGCGCGGTGGAAGGAATACGCCCAGAAGATGAACCGGGCCTATGGCTATGACATCCGGCGCACCGGCACCTGCGAGGAACTGGAGATTCCCGATCTGCGCCCGGTGCGTCACCTGCTGGTGTGCCAGAGCTGCGGGAAGGAGTTCCCGCGGGTGGTGGCCTCCCCACTGGTCCAGCACCCGGAGCGCTACCGCTGCCGTTGCGGGGGCGCGCTGCGCCGCCTGTACTGAAACGCGCCGCAGCAGTGCTGCGGCGCGGAAATATCAGAGGTTCAGCTGCTGGAACAGCCGTGCCCGCCAGGCCACCAGCCGATCCCGGGGGAAGAGGTGGTTGATGAGCAGGCTCATGGCCACACCCACGGCGGTGTCGAACATGCGGTTGAGGGCGTAGGCCACGTAGCTGTCCACGGGGGTGTTGAAAAGCACGATGCACAGCACCACCCCGCCCGGCTGCACCGCTCCCACCCAGAACTTCTGACTCAGCAGAATGAGGATCACGATGCCAACGGACAGAAGGGGCACCAGGGCCAGGCGGGTGTTCCCGTCGGGGTAGAAGAGGAGATAGACCCAGAAGAGGGCGATGCCCAGAAAACCGCCGATGATGGTGCCGAAGAGGCGGTTTCCGCCGTGGAGCTTGGAGTGCTCGATGTCGGTGCCCATGCCGAACACCGCGCCGATGCAGGCGAAGGTGGGATTGCGGTCGAAACAGTAGTAGATCAGGGCGCAGAGGGAGGCGGACAGGGCGGTTTTCAGGTTCCGCAGACCGATGTGGGGCAGGCGCAGGGACTTGGGAACGTCCATGGGGACTCCTCCTGACACGGTGTGGCCGCCTGGAGAGGACCGGCCTCAAAATTTATTTTTAGTATACCATACAGTTTATCAGGATAAAAGAGCCATTCGGAAAAAACAGGGAGGATTTGTAGAACTATGAGCTATGCCGATACCCTATTTTTGCAGACCTGCCGGGAGATCCTGGAGCAGGGCACCTGGGACACGGACCGGGAGGTACGCCCCCGCTGGGAGGACGGCGCCCCGGCCCACACCATCAAGCGCTTCGGCGTGGTCCACCGCTATGACCTGCGGAAGGAGTTCCCCATCCTGACGGTGCGCCGCCAGTACCTGAAAAGCGCCGTGGACGAGCTTTTGTGGATCTGGCAGAAGAAGTCCAACCGCATCCAGGACCTAAACTCCCACATCTGGGACTCCTGGGCGGATGAAAAGGGCACCATCGGCAAGGCCTACGGATACCAGCTGGGGGTGAAGCATCACTATCCCGAGGGGGAATTCGATCAGGTGGACCGGGTGCTCTACGACCTGAAGCACAACCCCACCTCCCGGCGCATCCTCACCAGCCTGTACAACCACCACGACCTGAGTGAGATGGCACTCTACCCCTGCGCTTGGTCGGTGACCTTCAATGTCACCGGCAACACCCTCAACGCCATCCTCAACCAGCGCAGCCAGGACATGCTCACCGCCAACGGCTGGAATGTGATGCAGTACGCGGTGCTGGTCCACATGCTGGCCCAGGTGTCGGGGCTGGAGGCGGGCGAGCTGGTCCACGTCATCGCCGACGCTCACATCTACGACCGGCATGTGCCCATTGTGGAAAAGCTCCTCCAGAGGGAGCCCTACCCCGCGCCGGAGTTCCGGCTAGACAAGACGGTGACCGATTTCTACGCCTTTACCCCTCAGAGCGTGACGCTGGAGGGCTATCAGGCCCATCCGCTGGAGGACAAGATCCCGGTGGCCATTTAAAAGACGCAAAAAAATCCCCCTGCCGTGCGGCAGGGGGATTTTTGCTTCAAGTGCGATCCGCGAAGGAATCTTACTTGTGGTCCACGCTGTACATGTGGGCGATCAGGTCCAGGACCTTGTTGGAGTAACCCCACTCGTTGTCGTACCAAGACACGACCTTCACGAAGGTGTCGGTCAGGGCGATGCCGGCCTTGGCGTCGAAGATGGAGGTGTGAGGATCGCTGATGAAGTCGGAGGAGACCACATCCTCGTCGGTGTAGCCCAGGATACCGGCCAGCTCACCCTCGGAGGCCTTCTTCATGGCGGCGCAGATCTCGTCGTACTTGGCGGGCTTGGCCAGGTTGACGGTCAGGTCGACCACGGAGACGTCCAGAGTGGGGACACGCATGGACATACCGGTCAGCTTGCCGTTCAGCTCGGGGATAACCTTGCCCACAGCCTTGGCGGCGCCGGTGGAGGAGGGGATGATGTTGTAGGTAGCCGCACGGCCGCCGCGCCAATCCTTCTTGGAGGGGCCGTCAACAGGCTTCTGGGTAGCGGTGACAGAGTGCACGGTGGTCATCAGGCCATCGGTGATGCCCCAGTTCTCGTGCAGCACCTTGGCGATGGGGGCCAGGCAGTTGGTGGTGCAGGAGGCGTTGGAGACAAAGGTCATGTCGCTGGTGTACTTGTCCTGGTTCACGCCCATGACGAACATGGGGGTGGCATCCTTGGAGGGAGCGGACATAACGACCTTCTTGGCGCCGGCGTCGATGTGAGCCTGGGCCTTCTCCTGGGTCAGGAACAGGCCGGTGGACTCCACGACGTACTCAGCACCGATCTCACCCCAGGGGATGTCGGCGGGGTTCATGCAGGCGTAGAAGTTGACCTTCTTGCCGTTGACGGTGACGGAGGTCTCGTCGTACTCGATGGTGCCCTGGAAGCGGCCGTGGATGGTGTCGTACTTCAGCATATAGGCCATATAGTCGGGGGTCATGAAAGGATCATTGATGCCGACAAACTCGATGTCATCACGGGCGATGCCAGCGCGGAACACGAGGCGGCCAATGCGTCCGAAACCGTTAATACCAACTTTGATGCTCATGGGAATCTCTCCTTCACAAAGTTTTATTGGTTTTCCTTCGCGCATCCTTATTATATCCCAGTCAATGCGAAAAGAAAAGGGGGCATTTGCAAAAAAATCACACTATCCCCGGAAAAGGCGGTGACGCATCCAACAAAAAGGGACAAAATATAGCATTAGCTGACTTTTAACCTTGTCCGGGAGAGCAGTATTTGGTATACTGGCAGGGTGAAAGACCCGCTTGGGTTCTGCATATGCTAACAACGGCCGTCTTACCGGCCTTTTGGAGCGAATAGTGGGAGGATTTGCCTTGGACATGGACAGCAAAAAGCGGGAGGCAGAGATGGTGGAACAGCTGCGGGAGCAGGTGGGAAATCTGATGGCCGCCGCCCAGCTCCTCACCCCCGCCATTCGGGAGCAGGAGGAGCGTAAATATGACCAATACCTGGCGATTTTGAATCAAGGGCTCTACCGGCTGCTCCGCTTGACGGAGCACGTGGACCTGAGCCGGCAGGAGGAGCTGCCCTGCCGGATGCAGACGGTGGAGGCAATGGAGTTGTGTCGGGTGCTGTGCCGGGAGCTGGAGGGGCTGACCCCCGGGCTGGGCATCGGCTTCCGGGGGGAGTGCGCCGGGGGCGAGGCCCTGGTGAAGGCAGACCCGGCTATGCTGCGCCGCCTGCTCCTGCTGCTGGTGGACCAGGCACTGTATCGAGCCGGTCGGGACGGGCACATCGGGCTGCGGGCCTGGACCGAGGGAGAGCGCTTCCGTGTCACTGTGTGGGACGATGGGGAGAAGTGCGCCCTGTCCAACGGAAAGCCAGCCGCCATACTGGAGGAGGAACTTACCCAACGGGGCGGGCTGGAGCTAGAGCTGGCCCAGTCCATCGCCCGGGCCCATGGGGCCACCCTGGTCTTTGAGCAGGGGGAGGAACAGGGCAGCCGGGCGGTGCTCTCGCTGCCGCTGGGCGAGATGGAGGATCAGGGACTGCACACCCCGCGGATGGGCTATAACCCCACCGGCGGCTTTCAGCCGGCACTGGTGGAACTGTCTGATCTTTTGCCCTACCAGGCCTATCTGTGGGATGAACTGGAATAGTGCCGGCCGGGCCGGAGCTGGGGGGGAGGACCGCCTGGGGCGGCCTCCCCTCTGTGCCGCCCGGAGCGGAGAACAGGAGGATGTTTATGAACGCCATTGTGGCTGTGGATCGAAACTGGGCCATCGGCCGGGAGGGGAACCAACTGGTCTACCTGAAGGAGGATTTAAAGCGTTTTCGCGCCCTGACAGCTGGGCACGCCGTGCTGGTGGGGCGCAAGACTCTGGCCACCTTCCCGGGCGGGCGGCCCCTGAAGGGGCGGGAGAACCTGATCCTCTCTCGGGACCCTGCCTTTACTGTGGAGGGAGCTCGGGTGTTCCACCGGGTGGAGGACCTGGTTGCCGACGCTCCGGCGGACGCCTTTGTGGTGGGGGGCAGCCAGGTATATGAGGCGCTGCTGCCCTGGTGCGACACGGTGTATGTCACCCGCATCGACGCCGCCTTCTCCGGGTGTGACGCCTTTTTCCCCGATCTGGACGCCATGGGCGGCTGGACGGCTGAGGAGGAGGGGAAGCCGCTGGAAGAGAACGGTCTTACCTACCGCTATGTGACCTACCGGAGGGAGCACCATGTACGTGGATGACATCCGGGCCTATGTGCCCCAAAATCCCCAGGAGGAGGCCGACAAGGCCATGATCTTGGATTACATCCGCCGCTTTCCCGACGATATCCTCACCCGGGACAACGCCATCGCCCACCTGACCAGCTCCGGCTTCGTGGTCAACGCCGACGCCAGCCGGGTCCTGATGGCCCACCACAACATCTACCGGGTGTGGGCCTGGACCGGGGGCCACGCCGATGGGGAGGGTGATCTGCTGTCTGTGGCCCTGCGGGAGGCCCGGGAAGAGACCGGTATCGCCCACATCCGCCCCCTCTCTTCCGCCATTGCTTCTCTTGATATCCTGCCGGTGTGGGGCCATGTGAAGCGGGGAAAGTACGTCTGCGCCCACCAGCACCTGAACGTGAGCTACCTGTTGGTGGCCGACGACCGTGACCCCATCGCCCCCCGGCTGGGGGAGAATTCCCGGGTGGGCTGGCTCCCGGCGGCAGAACTCACGGCCTGGACCAACGAGTGGCAGATGGATGGAGTGTACACCAAGCTCCTGGAACGGGCCCGTACTTTGTTGGAAATGTGAAAAATGCATGGTTCCGCCGTTTGCACCTAGGAAACGAAGAAAAAGAGGTGTATACTATGTCCAGTATACCCATCCAAAAGGAGGACATGCTACCATGATTCAACTTGACCTCAGTAATATCCGATCCTTTGTGCCCGAGGACTGGCTCACGTCCCGCCAGGAGCGGCTGGAGCAGGCCCGCGTCATGCTGGAGGAGGGCAACGGCCCCGGCGGCGATTTCACCGGCTGGGTCCATCTGCCCCGGGATTACGACAAGGAGGAGTTCGCCCGCATCCAGAAGGCGGCTAAGAAGATCCAGTCCGACTCCGAGGCTCTGGTGGTCATCGGCATCGGCGGCTCCTATCTGGGCGCCCGGGCCGTGGTGGAGCTCCTCGAGTCTCCCAACTATAACCTGAAAAAGAAGAATACCCCCGACATCTTTTTCGCCGGCAACGGCCTGTCCACCGACGCCCTGCTGGAGACCATCGAGCTGGTGAAGGACCGGGATTTCTCGGTGAACGTCATCTCCAAGTCCGGCACTACCACCGAGCCCGCCGTGGCCTTCCGCATCTTCAAGAACCTGCTGGAGGAGAAGTACGGCAAGGAAGAGGCCCGCAAGCGCATCTACGCCACCACCGACGCCCACAAGGGCGCTCTGAAGGGTCTGGCCGACAGCGAGGGCTATGAGGAGTTCGTGGTGCCCGATGCCGTGGGCGGCCGCTTCTCCGTGCTGACCGCCGTGGGCCTGCTGCCCATCGCCGTGGCCGGTATCGACCTGGACGAGCTGATGGGCGGCGCCGCCGAGGCCATGGAGGCCCTGGCTGTGCCCGGCCTGGAGAACCCCGCCTGGCAGTATGCTGCCGCCCGCCACGCCCTGTACACCGCCGGCAAGAGCACCGAGATCCTGGTGGGCTACGAGCCCTCCTTCCGCTTCTTCGCCGAGTGGTGGAAGCAGCTCTACGGCGAGAGCGAGGGCAAGGAGAACAAGGGCCTCTTCCCCGCCAGCGTGGAGTTCACCGCGGACCTGCACTCCATGGGGCAGTATATCCAGGAGGGCCAGCGCCTCATGTTCGAGAGCGTGGTCCGCTTCCAGGAGTCCAAGGGCAGCTACACCATCCCCCACGACCCCGACAACGTGGACGGCCTGAACTTCCTGGCCGGCAAGCCTCTGTCCTTCGTGGCGGAGCAGGCCCTCCGGGGCACCCTTCTGGCCCATGTGGACGGCGGCGTGCCTAATATCCTCATCCAGGCCCTGCGCCGGGATGCCCGCACCGTGGGTCAGCTCATCTACTTCTTCGAGTACTCCTGCGGTCTGAGCGGTTACCTCCTGGAGGTCAACCCCTTCAACCAGCCGGGCGTGGAGGCTTACAAGAAGAACATGTACGCTCTGCTGGGCAAGCCCGGATATGAGGAGCACCGCGCCGCGCTGGAGGCCCGTCTGTAAGCCTCCAGACCAAGCGTTTTGCGGAGCAAAACCTTGCTGCCGGGCGGATTGAGTCCGCCCGAGCAGATGAAAGAAATGGGGTCCCCCCGGTCCGTTCGGACCGGGGGGATCGCTTTATTGGGAAGCTTTCTGCCGAGCAAGTCAGACAAGGAGTACCTTGGACGCCCAAGGCCAGTCCAGGGTCAGAAAATCCCGGGTAAGGGACCAATTTACCCAAAGGACTCGGCTTCATTTTCAAATTTCCTGTGAACTTCTTCAAATCAGTTGCAATCCTGTCCCAAACATGGTAACATGTTAGAAACGACCGGGATCCCTCCCGGTGACGAGTTTAAGGAGTGATAACGTATGGTGAGAGTGATCATGGGTGTCAAGGGCACCGGCAAAACGAAGCAGATGATCGAGCTCATTAATTCCGCCGTTCAGAGCGAGCACGGCAACGTGGTGTGCATCGAGCGCGGCGCTAAACTGACTTATGATATCCATTCGAAGATCCGCCTGGTGGAAGCCAGCCAGTACGATATGGGTTCCTACGAGTTCATGAAGGGCTTTGTCAGCGGCCTGTACGCCGGCAACTACGACATCACCCATGTCTTTATCGACAGCCTGACCAAGATTGTGGGCGCTGATCTGAATGATCAGAGCACCGAGGAGTTCCTGGACTGGCTCAACAGCTTCGCTGAGAAGAACAAGATCAAGTTCACCGTCACCATCAGCGCCGATAAGGAGCTGGCTCCCGAGGGCATCAAGAAGTATTTCTAATCGGAAATGCGCACAGCCGCGCTGCCAACAGGCAGCGCGGCTGTTTTTACTTCAACCAACGGACAGGGCGGGGTAAGCCATCCGTATGGAAAACACATGACCAAACAGCGGCGGGACAAGAAAAATGCCGCCCATACGGGCGGCATTTTGAAAAGCTCGACAGAAAAATCAGCGCTTGCTGAACTGGGGAGCGCGACGGGCGGCCTTCAGGCCGTACTTCTTACGCTCCTTCATACGAGGATCGCGGGTCAGGAAGCCAGCGGCCTTCAGGGCGGGACGGAACTCAGGGTTCATCTCCAGCAGGGCGCGGGACACACCGTGACGGATGGCGCCGGCCTGGCCGGTCACGCCGCCGCCGGTGACGGTGGCAACGATGTCCACCTTGCCCAGGGTGTCGGTGGTGGCGAGGGGCTGACGGACCAGCAGCTTCAGGGTCTCCAGGCCGAAGTACTCGTCGATGTCACGGCCGTTGATGGTGATGGAGCCGGTGCCGTTGGGGAACAGATGCACACGGGCCACGGAGGACTTGCGGCGGCCGGTGCCATACAGGTAAGGCTTCTTGCTCTTATACATGTTCGTTTACCTCCTGCTTAGTTGAAAGCCCAGGGCTCGGGCTTCTGAGCGGTCTGCTGGTGCTCCGCGCCGCGGTAGATGTGCAGGCGGGTCAGGCTGTCCTTGGTCACGATGTTGCGGGGCATCATGCCGCGGATGGCCAGCTTCATGGCCAGCTCGGGCTTGTCCTGCATCAGCAGGCGGTACTTGGTCTCCTTGAGGCCGCCGGGATAGCCGGAGTGGGTGCGGTAGAATTTCTGCTCCAGCTTCTTGCCGGTCAGGACGGCCTTCTCGGCGTTGATGATGACCACGAAATCACCGCAGTCAGCGTGGGGGGTGTACTCGGGCTTGTGCTTGCCCCGCAGCAGGGTGGCGGCGGCGGCAGCGGTCTTACCCAGGGGCTTACCGGCCGCATCGAGGACGTACCACTTGCGGACGATGTTTCCCTTGTTGGCCATAAAAGTGGACATGGTGAAACCTCCAATTTGCTCTAAGTCTATGTGAAATATGGCTTTACAGAACACATGCCCCGCGTGTAGAATAGAACCTACGAGCGGAGCATGATGCATTATATTACAGGGATTGGCCGGTGTCAAGGCGATTTTTGAACAATTTTATTTAGAAATGGAAAATCTCGCTCAAACGCCTGTTATCTCTTGAATACTCCCAAAAGCTCATGTCCGATTTTTAATTTGTTTTTGGGAAAAAGTGCTCCAAGACCCTTCTTTGGAGGAATGGCATGAACCAGATACTGTCTTATGTCCGCCGCTGCGTGGAGGACTACGATATGATCCAGCCCGGAGACCGGGTGGCTGTGGGGGTGTCGGGGGGAAAGGACTCCCTGGTGCTTCTGGCGGCGCTGGCCCGGCTGCGGGAGTTTTATCCCAAGCCCTTTACTGTGGAGGCAATTACCTTGGACATGGGGGCGGCCGACGGCCGGGAGGGGATGGACTTCTCAGGGGTAGCGCGCTACTGTGAGAAGATCGATGTCCCCTTTACCCTCATCCACTCGGAGATCCACCACGTCATCTTCGACCTGCGCAAGGAGAAAAACCCCTGCTCCATGTGCGCCAAGATGCGCCGGGGAGCCCTCCACAACGCCCTGGCCGACCTGGGCATCCACAAGATCGCCCTGGGCCACCACTTTGACGATGCGGTGGAGACCTTTTTCCTCTCTCTCTTCTACGAGGGACGCATTTCCTGCTTCCAGCCGGTGACCTGGCTGGACCGCACCGGCATCACCCAGATCCGCCCCCTCCTCTATTGTAATGAGGGACACATCCGCCACGTGGCGGAGCGGGAGGGTCTGCCGGTGGTCTTTAACCCCTGCCCCGCCGACGGCTCTACCAAGCGCCAGGAGGTCAAGGAGCTGATCTACGAGCTGGGCAAGCGCTACCCCAACCTGAAAAGCCGGGTCTTTGGGGCCATGCAACGCCTGCCCCTGCCGGAGTGGGGTCCGGTGGAGCACCGCCGGATGCCCCCTCTGGAGGAATTGGAGGAATGTAAGGAATGAAACAATCGCTGCGTGTGATCCACGGGGCGGACTTCCATCTGGACGCCCCGTTCTCGGCCCTTCCGCCGGAAAAGGCATCCCAGCGCCGGGGAGAGCAGCGGGAGCTGCTGCGCCGTCTGGCGCTGCTGTCCAACCGGGCCCAGGCCGACCTGGTGCTCCTGTCCGGCGATCTCTTCGACGGTGGGGAGCTCTACGGGGAGACCCTGGACGCTCTGGTGGAGGCCCTCAGCTCCATCCAAGCCCAGGTGTTCATCGCCCCGGGCAACCACGACTTCTGGACCACCCACTCGGCCTACGCCCGCAAGTGGCCGGAGCACATCCACATCTTCACCGAGCCTGCCATTGAGCACGTGGACCTGCCGGAGCTGGGCTGCACCGTCTACGGCACCGCCTTCACCGGCCCCTACCGAGAGGACCGGCCCCTGGACGGGTTCCGGGCCCCGGACGACGGGAAGATCCACATCATGGTCCTCCACGGGGACTTAAGTCCCGATAGCCGCTACGCCCCCATCACCCGGGAGGACCTGGAGGGGAGTAATCTGGACTATGTGGCCCTGGGCCACGTCCACACCTGCTCCGGCGTCCAGCGCGCCGGGAGGACCAGCTGGGCCTACCCCGGCTGCCCCGAGGGGCGTGGCTTTGACGAGACGGGGGACAAGGGCGTATTGTGCGGCGTGGTGGGCTCCGGCGCGGCCG
>DYBS01000008.1:0-15874 GCA_019418525.1 Clostridiales bacterium | reverse complement strand
CCGCCGCTATGTGATCCAGGAAGTGGACGTCACCGGAAAGGAGCCGGAGGAGGCCCTGCGCGCGGCCCTGCCGGCCGAGAAGAGCAAGGACCTGTGCCGCATCCTTCTCACCGGGGAGCGGGACGGCGAGCCCGACTTGAAGGCCCTCACCGCCCTGGCCGCGCCCTGGTATTACAGCGTCTCGGTGCGGGACCACACACGCCTGCGGCGCGACCTCTGGAAGCGCGCCGAGGAGGACACCCTCACCGGGCTGGTCCTGCGGGACCTGAAACGGCGCATAGAGGAGGCCCCCTCCGACGAGGACCGGGCTTCCCTGGAACTGGCCGCCCGCTTTGCCCTGGCGGCCCTGGAACATCGGGAGGACCCGCTATGATTGTAAAACGTATGAAAGCCACCTTCGGCCGGCTCCAGAACGAGACGCTGGAGCTGGGGGAGGGGCTCAATCTCATCGAGGCCCCCAATGAGGGGGGCAAATCCACCTGGTCGGCCTTTCTGCGGGCCATGCTTTACGGCATTCCCACCAAGGAGCGGGACAGGCAGGGCTTCATTGCTGAGAAGAACCGCTACCAGCCCTGGAGCGGCGCGGTGATGGAGGGCGAGATAGAGGTGGAGTGGAGAGGACGCTCCCTGACCATCCGCCGGGGTCAGCTGAAGAACACTCCCTTCGGCCGCTGTGAGGTGGTGGACACCGCCAGCGGCGAGAACATGCCCGGCTTCACTGCCGACAACGTAGGGGAGATGCTCCTGGGCGTGTCGCGGGAGGTGTTCGAGCGCTCCGCCTTCGTGGGACAGGGCGCCACAGCGGTGGACAGCGCCCCGGACCTGGAAAAGCGCATCGCCGCCCTCATTTCCTCCGGGGAGGAGGACGTATCTTACTCCCAGGTGGAGCGCCAGCTCAAGGACTGGCTCAACCGCCGCAAGCACAACAAGACCGGCCTCATCCCCCGTCTGGAGGAGGAGCTGTCCGGGCTGGAGCTCCAGCTGGAGCGGCAGAGCCGGGCCCACCGGGCGGCCCAGGAGGCCAGCCAGACCCTGGAGGAGCTGCGGGAGGAGCAGGCCCTGCTGGTGCGGGAGAAGGCAGTACACAAGGCCCGGGCGGAGGCGGAGCGCCGCTCCGCCTGGGATCAGGCCCAGAGCGAGTTGGCCGAGGCCCGGGCGGAGGAGGAGAAGCTCCGCCATGAGCTGACCAAGGACGGCCCCACCCCCGACCGGGAGGTGCTCCGCCGCACCCAGGAGGAGCTCTCTGCCCTGCGCACCGTGGAGCAGAGTGTGAAGCAGGCCAAAGCCCGCTATGAGCAGGCGATCCAGGTGGTGGACGACGCCCGGAAGGCCGGGCGGGACGAGCTTTTTGAGGGCATGACGCCGGAGCAGGCTTGGGAGCAGGCTACGGAGGACGCCCGGGAAGCGGAGGAGGAGCCCCCCGCCGCCGGGGTCAAGCTGACAGTGGGCATCGCGCTGCTGCTGCTGGGCGGAGCCGCCGCGGCGGTGGGAGCCCTGATGACCCCGCTGGTGTTCGCGGGGGCGGCGGTGCTGCTGGCCGGGGGCATCGCCCTGCTGGTGCTGGGCGTGAAAGCCCGGCTTACCGCCGCCGACATCCTGGACCGCCGGGAGGAGCTGCTGGAGCAGTATGACGCCGAGGAGCCCTCCGATATCCTGGAGCGGGCCCGGAGCTACCGGGAGGGCTGGGAGCGCAGCCGTCAGGCCTCCCGGGACTGCGAGGCCGCCGAGCAGGAGCAGCTGGACCGGATGCGGGAGCGGGATGTCCTGCGCAGCCGCATTCTGTCCCTGGTGCAGTCCTTCGCCCCCGGTGTCAAGGACGCCTTCACCCTCTCGGCCGCCATCTCCAAGGCTCTCTTCCTCCAGGAGAAGCTGGAGGCGGCTACCCGCCGCCGGGAGGATCTGGAGAAGCTGGCCCAGCGCCTCCCCGCCCCCGAGGGAGGGGCGACCCCGGTGCCGGAGGATCTGGAGCCCCGGTATGACGCCACCTATACCGGTGCCCGGCTTAGCGCCGTGGAGGGGGAGATCCAGCGCCTGTCCGGGGTACTGGCCACTGCCCGGGGAGAACTGAACACCCTGGGCGACCCCGCCCTGGCCCAGGCCCGGCGGGAGAGCGCCCGGGAGGAGCTGGAGAACCGCCGGGCGGAGTACCGGGCCATCACCCAGGCGCTGGAGAGTCTCGCCACCGCCAACCAGTCCCTCCAGGGCCGATTTGCCCCTGCCCTCAACCGGAAGGCCGGAGAACTGCTGGAGCGGCTCACCGGCGGGGCCTATCAGACGGTGGCCCTTACCCGAGAGTTCGACGCCATGGCCGGGCGGGAGGAGGAGGTCCTGCCCCACCGGGCCCTCACCCTGTCCCGGGGGACCATGGATCAGCTCTACCTCGCGGTGCGCCTGGCGGTGTGTGAGCTGGCGCTCCCCACCGATGAAACCGCTCCGCTGGTGCTGGACGATGCCCTGGTCAATTTTGATGACAAGCGTATGGCCCTGGCGCTGGAGGTGCTGAAGGAGCTGGCCAACGAGCGGCAGATCCTCCTCTTCACCTGCCACAGCCGAGAGGGGGGCTGCCTGGAGGGCGTTCCCGGCGTGCACCGGGTGTCCCTGGGCGGAAAGGAGGTCCCTGCTCATGCCGGAGCGTGAGGAGAACCTCTCCGGCGGCGACGCCCTGAAGCATGACCTGTATCTCTGGCTCCAGACCATGACCATGGCCCTGGTGACCCTCATCCTGCTCTTTACCTTTGTGGGCCGGGTCGTGGGGGTGGAGGGCTCCTCTATGGAACCTACCCTCCACGACGGAGATATGCTCCTTCTCCAGAGCATCGCCTATACTCCGAAGCAGGGGGATATCGTGGTGCTGACCAAGCCCTTCGGTCATGTGGACGGGGCCATCGTCAAGCGGGTCATCGCCGTGGGCGGCCAGCATCTGGAGATCGACTACGACGCGGGCACCGTCTCGGTGGACGGGGTGCCCCTGGATGAACCCTACATCAAGGCGGCCATGGTGGAGCCCCCGGCCAGCTCCTATGAGACCATCACCTCGGTGACGGTGCCGGAGGGTAGCGTGTTCGTCATGGGGGACAACCGCAACAACTCCGACGACAGCCGGGACACCCGCCTCGGTGTGGTGGACGAGCAGTATATCCTGGGCCGGGCGGTGGCGGTGCTGCTGCCCCTGGGCCGTTTCACCTGGCTGGGCTGAGGCAAAAAAAGACCGTGGGCCGCGCGTAGGCGCGATCCACGGTCTTTTTGTTTCTTACTTCAGCAGCTCCTTGGCGGAGATGCCGGGCTCGGTCATGGAATAGGGGTCCAGGATCTTGTTCAGGCTCTCCTCGTCCAGCAGGTTCTCCTTCAAGATCAGACTGCGCACGCTCTCGCCGGTGGCAATGGCCTTCTTGGCGATCTTGGCCGCCGTCTCATAGCCCACATGGGGGCACAGGGCGGTGATGATGCCCACGCTGTTTTCCACCATGTTCTTGCAGCGCTCCCGGTTGGCGGTGATGCCCACGATGCAGTGGTCGGTGAGGGTGTTCACGGCGTAGGTGAGGAACTCCACGGCGTGGGTCAGGTTCCAGAAGATGATGGGCTCAAAGGCGTTGAGCTCCAGCTGGCCGGCCTCGGCGGCCATGGTGACGGTCAGGTCGTTGCCCATAATGTTGAAGGCCACCTGGTTGACCACCTCGGGGATGACCGGGTTGACCTTGCCGGGCATGATGGAGGAGCCGTTCTGGCGGGCGGGCAGGTTGATCTCGCCGAAGCCGCAGCGGGGGCCGGAGGACATGAGGCGCAGGTCGTTACACATCTTGGACAGGTTCACCGCGCAGGTCTTGACCGCGCCGGACACGGCCACAAAGCCGTCCAGGTTCTGGGTGGCGTCGATGAGATCGAAGGCCTGGATCAGCCGCAGGCCGGACACCTTGGACAGGTTGGGCACGATGCGGTGGAGGTACATCTCGTCGGCGTTGATACCGGTGCCCACGGCGGTGCCGCCCATGTTCAGGCAGCGCATCTCGTCCTGGGCGTGCTCGATGCGGGCCACATCCCGGCGGATGGCCTCGCTGTACGCCCGGAACTCCTGGCCCAGACGGATGGGCACCGCGTCCTGCAGCTGGGTGCGGCCCATCTTCAGCACGTCGTCAAACTCCTCGGCCTTCTTGACCAGCTCCTTGTACAGGCGCTCCAGCTGGATCTGGGCCTTGATGAGGAGCTTCAGCACCGCCATCTTGCCGGCGGAGGGGAACACGTCGTTGGTGGATTGGCCGCAGTTGACGTGGTCGTTGGGGTTGACCAGGGTGTAGTCGCCCTTCTGGCCGCCCAACAGCTCAATGGCGCGGTTGGCGATGACCTCGTTGGCGTTCATGTTCAGGCTGGTGCCCGCGCCGCCCTGGATGGGGTCCACGATGAACTCATCGTGAAGCTTGCCCTCCACGATCTCGTCACAGGCCTTCACGATGGCGTCGGCCACTTTCTTGTCCAGCAGGCCGATTTCGTGGTTGGTGATGGCGGAGGCCTTCTTGATCTCAGCAATGGAGTTGATGATCTCCGGGTGCATGGTCAGGCCGGTGATGTGAAAGTTTTCCGCCGCGCGCAGGGACTGGACGCCGTAATAGGCGTCCTTGGGGACGGCGCGCTCGCCGATGGAATCGTGCTCCGAGCGGAACTCGCCGCTCTTCTGGTTCAGGACCGTGGGATCGCTCATGATGCTTACCTCCATAAACTCCATAAAGCTCGGAGCGGGACCGCCGCGCCGGCGTTAAAATGCAAGTTCTCTGTCACGGTGCCTATCATAGCACTTGAAAATGAAAGTTTCAACTGCAAATGCAGGAATAACTGCACAAAAATCACCGCCGTTTTTTGACGTACAGATCCGGCGGTGACAGAATGAGGGGTGGCGTGGTATAATAAAGCGGCCTGTGACCGCGGGACAGTCCGGGGCCGCAGCCGAATCTGAAAATCCGTAATAAAAGGAGGCAATGCCCACCGTGAAAACCTTGAAACTGCGCGAGGGCTTCTACTGGACCGGAATCCAGGATTACGACCTGCGTGTCTTTGACATCATCATGGAGACTGAGTTCGGCACCACCTACAACTCCTACGTTCTCCGGGCGGGGGACAAGACCGTCCTCTTTGAGACAGCCAAGGCCAAATTTTTTGACGACTATCTGGACAAGCTCAAAGAGCTGGTGGACGTCACCGCCATCGACTACCTGGTGGTCAGCCACACCGAGCCCGACCACGCCGGCAGCATCGAGAAGCTGCTGGACCTCTCTCCCCGGATGAAGATCCTCTCCACCGGCTGCGCCGCCGGCTTTTTGAAGGAGATCGTCAACCGAGACTTTGTCAGTATGCCCATCAAGGACGGCCAGCGCATGACCATCGGGGACAAGACCCTGCGCTTCCTGGTGGTACCCAATCTGCACTGGCCGGACACCATGTACACCTTTATTGAGGAGGAGCAGATCCTGGTGACCTGTGACTCCTTCGGCTCCCACTACGCCCACGAGGGGGTGCTGCTGAGTAAGGTGGAGAACCGGGCCGACTATGAGAAGGCCCTGCGCTACTACTTCGACTGCATCATCGGGCCCTTCAAGCCCTTCATGCTCAAGGCCCTGCCCAAGGTGCGGGCCCTGGATCTGACCATGATCTGCCCCGGCCACGGCCCCGTGCTGGACCAGGACATCCCCTGGATGCTGGACACCTATGAGAAGTGGTCCACCGTCGTGAACCCCAATCCCCGCAAGACGGTCATCATCCCCTACGTGAGCGCCTACGGCTACACCGGCATGCTGGCCGAGAAGATCGCCCAGGGCGTGGCCGACAGCGGTGAGGTGGACGTGCGCTCCTACGATCTGGTCACCGCTGACCCGGCCAAGGTAAATGAGGAGGTCCTCTTCGCCGACGGCATCCTGCTGGGTACCCCCACCATCGTGGGCGAGGCCCTCAAGCCCATCTGGGACCTGACCACCTCCATGTTCGCCGGCACCCACGGCGGCAAGCACGCCGGCGCCTTCGGCAGCTACGGCTGGAGCGGCGAGGGTGTGCCCAACATCACCCAGCGTCTCAAGCAGCTGCGCATGAAGGTGGTGGACGGCTACCGGGTGCGCTTTAAGCCCAGTGAGGCCGAGCTGGTGGGGGCCTACGAGTGGGGCTATCAGTTCGGCTGCCTGGTACAGAACAAGGAGCCGGTGAAGCCCAAGGCCAAAGGCACCCGCTCCCTGGTCAAGTGCCTGGTGTGCGGCGAGATCTTCGACTCTTCCCTGGAGATCTGCCCCGTGTGCGGCGTGGGCAAGGAGAACTTCGTTCCCGTGGAGGTGGAGGACACCACCTACCGCAACGACAGCGGCGAGTTCTACCTGATCCTGGGCAACGGCGCGGCGGGCTTCAACGCCGCCAAGGCCATCCGCGAGCGGGACAAGACCGGCACCATCACCATCGTCTCCGACGAGCCGGTCAGCGCCTATAACCGCCCCATGCTCACCAAGTCCATCCTGGCCGGCCTCACCGCCGAGCAGATCGCCATTGAGCCGGAAGAGTGGTATAACGAGCAGAATATCTACCAGGTGCTGGAGCACAAGGTGGTGTCGGTGGATATGGCCGCCCGGGAGGCCGTGCTGGACGACGGGAGTAAGCTCCACTTCACCCGCCTCATCTACGCCCTGGGCAGCGAGTGCTTTGTGCCCCCCATCCCGGGCAGCGACAAGGAGCAGGTGGTGGCCATCCGCCGCCTGAGCGACAGCAACAAGGTGATCGAGCTCATGGATCACGCCCAGAACGCCGTGGTCATCGGCGGCGGCGTTCTGGGCCTGGAGGCCGCCTGGGAGCTGAAGAAGGGCGGATTGGAGGTCACTGTGCTGGAGGCCGCCCCCGTCCTCATGGGCCGCCAGCTGGACGAGCATGCCGCCGCCCTGCTGCGGCAGGTCAGCGAGGAGCACGGCGTCACCATCCACACCGGCGTGCAGGTTACCGCCATTGAGGGAGAGGGCGCCGTCACCGGCGTGCGCCTGGCCGACGGCACGGTGTTCCCCGCGGAGCTGGTCATTATCTCCGCCGGTGTGCGAGCCAATGTGGCCCTGGCCAAGGAGATGGGCCTGGAGGTGGACCGGGCCGTGGTGGTCAATGAGAAGATGGAGACCAACCTGCCCGGCGTCTATGCCTGCGGCGACTGCGCCCAGTTCAAGGGTGTCAACTACGCCATCTGGCCTCAGGCTGTGGAGGAGGGCAAGGTGGCCGGCGCCTGCGCTGCCGGGGATGAGGTGACCTACGCCGGTGTGTCCGCCGCGCTCACCTTCCACGGTATGAACACCGCCCTCTTTGCCGCCGGCGACAATGGCAAGAACCCCAACCTGCTCTACAAGTCGGTGGAATTCCAGGATGCCGGCAAGAAGCAATACAAAAAGTATTATTTCCTCAACAATCGCCTGTGCGGCGTCATTCTTCTGGGGGATCTCTCCGAAATGGCCCGCCTGACTCAGGCGCTGGAGGAACAGGCCCCCTTTGAGAAAGTGCTGGGCTAAACCGAAAAAAATCGGGCGCTGCATGTGCAGCGCCCGGTTTTTGTTGTCTGTGGAAAATTTACTTCACGTACTCCAGTACCACGGTCTGACCGGCGGTGCCGGTGCCGGTGTGGGTGGTCAACTCCTTTACCGCGTCGATATTGGAGATCACAATGGGGGTGTACAGGGCGTAGCCCTGGCCACGGATCAGGTTCAGATCCACCCGGCAGATGGGATCGCCCACGCTCACGGTCTCGCCCACCTTCACCAGGGGCTCAAAGCCCTCACCGGCCAACTCCACAGTGTTCAGGCCGATGTGAATGAGAATGTCCAGGCCGTCCGCCTGGATGCCGAAGGCGTGCTTGGTGTCGGCAATGCTGATGATCTTGCCGCTGATGGGGGCTACCACCAGGCCCTCAGTGGGCATGACGGCCACGCCGTCGCCCAGCACCTTCTTGGAGAACACAGGATCGGGCACCTGGGCGATGTTGATATATTCGCCGGTCATCGGGGCAACCAGCTGGGGCTCCACGGGAGCCACGTTCTTCTTTTTGCCAAAAAACATGAGAGAAACCTCCTTTGCGGCCGCATGGACCGGCCGACTGCATTTGATGTGGGTGTGGCCAAATGTTTTTCTATCAGCCACATGCTCATTATAATGCGGATAGGCACGTCCTGCAAGCCAGATTCTTCCGTAAAACTGATGATAAAACCGGCCTAAACGGGGCTCGTACCCGCGATTTGTAACAATCCAGGCAAATCGCGGCAGCAAGAAGGATACAAAGCTCAGTTAAAAAGGCCTCGCGCCAGCTTTAAGGTCAGGATACGCAGCACACTTTCGTCCAAACGCGCCGGAGTGATCGCGCCCTCCTCCACAGCCTGAGTGAGGGCGTCCACAGCGCTCTCCAGGTCCTCCGGGCACAGAAGCAGATCCACTCCCGCCTTTACCGCCTTGAGGGCGATCTCGGCGCTGGAGTAGGCGTCGGTCATGGCCTTCATCTGGAGACCGTCGGTGATGACCACCCCGTCAAAGCCCATCTCCTCCCGCAGGAGCTCCGTCACGATGGCGTGGGAGAAGGGGGCGGGCTGGTCGTCCACATCGGAGACGATGAGGTGGCCCACCATCACCAGGTCGGTCCCCGCATCGATGCCGGCCTGGAAGGGGAGAAGCTCCTCCTGCCGCAGCTCTTCCAGAGTGCACTCCACATACACTGCGCCCTCGTGGGAGTCGGCAGAGGTATCGCCGTGGCCGGGAAAGTGCTTCAGCGCGGTGGCCACCCCGCCGTCGTGGAAGCCCGCCACTGCGGCGGCCACCAGTCCGGCAGCCTGCTGAAAGTCATCGCTGTACGCCCGGTCGCCGATAACGGTGTTCTCCGGGTTGGACCACACGTCGGCCACCGGGGCCAGATCCGTGTTGAAGCCGCAGGACACCAGATCAGCGGCGATGGTGCGGGCGTTTTCAAAGGCTATGTCTTTTCCCTGGTCCTTGTAGTCCAGCATGGGCCCCACCCAGGTGGTGCCCACGGTGGACATGAGGCGGTTGACCCGTCCGCCCTCCTCGTCACAGGTGAGGATGAGGGGAATTTTGGAGTAGGTCTGGACGGTGGTGAGCATCTCGGTGAGCTGCTCTTTGGTGATCATGTTTTTCCGGTCGTAGAGGAAACCACCCACCGGATACTCCACCAGGGCCTGCCGGGTGTTCTCCCCGGCGGAGACCACCCGGGAGACGCCAGTGATGGCCTCAGGATAGACGATAAAGAGCTGACAGACCTTCTCGTGGAGGGTCATGCCGGACAAAAGCTCCTCCGCCCGGGCGCGCAGGGCTGCGTCCTGACCGGAGACAGTCTCCGGCGTAGGGGCCACTGGGATGAGTGCGGCAGTGGGGGATGCCATGGGTCCGGCGGGGGAGAGAGTGGAGGCGGCTCGGTTCACCGCCCACACGGCGGCGGCCGCCACTGCCAGCACCACCGCCAGGCTCAGCACGGTCCCGAAGCGGGATCGGCTCATGGCGGCACCTCCTCAGCGCTCTGGAGCGCGGCGGGGGATGCCGTCGGCACAGGGCACCCGGCTTTGGCACAGGCCGCAGCCATACACCCCGTCGAAGCCGAATTCCGCCCGGTGTTCCCGATAAATCTGGTCGCAGTAGGCGCTGCACTTCACCTTATCATGGCCTTCGGGGGTAATGGCCCCGGCGGGGCAGCGCTGGATACAGGCCCGGCAGCCCTGATCGTAGAGGCAGTAGGCCCGGTAGTGGTTGTAGGGCCGGGGGGTGGGGGTGAGGGGCGCCTTCACGATCACCGAGCCCAGGCGCACTGCCTTGCCCCGGGCGGTGATGAGCCCGTCGCACAGTCCGAAGGTGCCCAGGCCGCAGGTGTAGGCGGTGTGGCGCTCGCTCCAGTTGGAGGCAAAGCCGAACCGGGGAGAGGTCACCTGCCGGAAGTCCGGGTGGATGGCGGGGCAAACGGCGGGGATACCCTGGCTGGTGAGCCACTCCACCAGCCGGCCCGACATCCGGTTCTGAAACGCCTGGCCAAAGGCCCGGTTGGCCGACCAGCATTTGGCGGGATGTACCGTCTCCTCTCGCTGGGCGGCCTTGGTCTCAGGGGTCTGGGGCAGGGCCCAGCTCACTACCCGGAGCTCCCCGGGGGCGCCCTCTATCCCGGTTTTGGCCATCCAGTCCTGGGGCAGCAGATAGTCCGGGGTAATGTCGGCCCGGAATTGCGCAAAGAGGGGGTCATCCCCGGCGGCACAGCCCACCAAGGGGTCGGCGGCAAAGGCCGGGGCGTCCAGGACCTGAAGGGTGTTATCCGGGGAGCGGAGCTCCTGAAGGATAAATTCACGGATGCTGTCTAAAGTAAGTGTCATCATGCCGTCCTCCTGTCTGCCCCGGTGGGGCTTAATCAAGACTATGATACACCCGGTCCCACCGGCGGACAAGAGGGTTCAGACGGTCGGCTGGGGAGAAGCAGAGGGGTCGGCAAACTGCCGTCCGGTGTGGTCAATGGTGTAGGGCTGGGGGAGGATGAGCTGGGAGATGGGTACGAAGGTATAGCCCTCTTGCAGAAGGGTCTCCAGGATGGCGGGCAGGGCCTCCGGCGTGTGGAGGGCAGCATTGTGGAACAGCACGATGGAGCCGGGGGCGACCTTGGAGGTTACCCGCTGGGTGATCTCAGAGGCCGGAATTTCCTTCCAGTCCAGACTATCCCCGTCCGCACCGGCTGCAAGCGGCGCGGGCGCAGGGAATTCGTGCCATTTACGTTGGTGGACTTGTCCAGAAATGGAAGGTAATATTTTTGAAAACTGGCATAAAATCTGAAAAAAATTTGTAACCGTTTTTTCCTTGCAAATTGGTAGGCATTCCGCTATAATCACGAACTCAAGGGGCGGCCCTCACCGGTGACGGACAGGAGGGGAGCCCGGATCTAAGCAGATGCATGTTTTCAAGAGAAGAGAAAGGATGAGCAGATTGAACCACTTCCGCAGAGCGGTCTCCGGGCTGTTGAGCATTGCCCTGACCGGTTCCCTTTGTACCGCCTGGCTGCCGGCCGCGGCGGCCGCCGGGACCACCCAGCCGGTGGTAAAAACGGAGAGCTCGAGTACGGGCTCCATCACCCTCACCCTTTGTTTCGGCCTGCCCCAGCGGGTGGACGAGGTAAAGCGCCGGGATATCCGGATGAGACTGACCGGAGAGAACCGGGATATCACCATTGCCCTGCAGGACGGCAAGGTCACCGGCGGCGATGGCCTGTCCATCTCCCTGGAGGAGCAGAACGCCCAGGGCGCGCCCCTGACCACCGAGCAGCAGATCGGGGCCTGGCAGGTGACCGTGTCCGGGCTGGCCGCCGGAGCGGGCAAGGTCTACGACCTGGAGCTGACCGGCGCAGGCTACACCGACTGTTCCACCCAGGTCCAGCTTCTGGATTACTCCCAGCAGGTGATCGTGAGCACCTCCGACGGCACCTTCGCTCTGGGCGATGTGGACAAGAGCGGTGCCGTGGATGAGGCCGACCGCACCGCCCTGGATGCCCAACTGGGCCAGACCGGGGCGCTGGATACCTACGATCTCAACGGCGACGGCGTGGTGGATATCGTGGACCTGTCCTATGTGAATCGGACGATGGATCTGGCCGGTGCACCCTGTATCCTGGATACCACCGCCATTGTGTCCGCCGATGTCGTGAAAAGCGAGAAGCTGACGGTGGAGGGCGATCTGAACGATCTTTTCACCGCCAACGACTCCTCCGTCAAGCTGGCACCCTTGGAAGGGGAGAAGGAGCTTGCCATTCCCATCGACTTCGGAGAGAATTCCGTCACCATGAGCGAGATCTCCATCACCTCCCCCAGCACCGACGGCGCCATCCAGGCCGGTGAGGCCCGGGTGGAGCTGGAGGACGGCAGCACCATGACTGTCCCCTTTGACATTACCGCCCCCACCGGGGTCCATGCCATGAGCCGCGTGGCCGGGCAGAGCGTGGTGACTATCGACCTGGGCAAGAAGGTGGCCGTGAAGAAGGTCACCATCACCGTCAGTAAGGTGGAGGGCCAGACCGGCACGCCCACGTTCGCCACCGTCACCCAGATCGAGTTCCTCAAGGACATCGCCTCCAATGCCGTGGCGGTAAACAACCAGGTGAAGAACGTGATTGCCACGCCCGGCGACAAGGAGATCGCTTTGGTCTGGGATTCCGTGCCCAACGTCACCGGCTACACCGTCCGTTACGGCTCCAGCGCCGGGAACCTGAACCAGAGCGTGGTGTCCGCCTCCAACCGGGCCACCGTGTCCGGCCTGGAGAACAACCAGACCTACTACTTCCAGGTCACCGCCACCAACGGCGACTGGAGCGGCACCCCCTCCACGGTGCTCTCCGCCACGCCCATCCCCGCCGCGGTTCCCGGCGCGCCCTCCAACCTGGTGCTGGAGAGCGCCGACACCGCCCTGCGGGTGTCCTGGGGCAAGACCAAGGACGCCACCAAGTACCAGGTCTATTACCGGGTCAAGGGCGAGGGGGAGTTCCAGCCCTGGGGGAGCAGCATCACCGCCACCAGCGCCACCATTACCGGCCTGACCAACGACACAGTCTATGAGGTGGCGGTGAAGGCGGGCAACCAAAAGGGCTTTGGCCCCTACTCCGCCTCCGCCGAGGGCACCCCGAAGAAGGAGAGCTTCACCATGCCGGAGCTGCCCACCGACGGGCGCATCGACAATGCTGAGATCACCTCCATTGTGATGAAGGACCCCAGCAATGTGGACAAGAACCTGTGCCCCAACTTCAATGTCACCACCGATCTCACCGACAACGACCCCAACACCTACTGGGTGGCCCGGGATTACAACCCCTCCAGTGAGATCACCTATACCTTCGCCAGCACCCACGATATGAACTACCTGCTGGTGGTGCCCTATCTGGCCGGCAAGCACCCCAAGTGCATCAAGACCTTTAATCTGGTGGCCAGAGACGCGGAGGGTGAGGTGATCTACTCCGCCGAGGCGCTGCCCGCCAGCTCCCTGATCAACAACGGCTATGTTGCCCTGGCCTTCCCCGAGCTCAAGGGAGTACGCAGCCTGACCATTGCCCTGAACGAGTGGGAGGGCGGCGGAGCCCGGGTGAGCATCTCTGAGATCGCCTTCTATGAGAGCAATACCCTCAGTGAGGACATTGCCGCCCTCTTTGCCAACGGCTCCTATACCCAGCTGAACGCGGGGGTGGACAGCGACCGGATCGCCGCCCTGGAGAACCGCCTGGCTGCCCTGAACAGCTTCTACATGGACCGGGACCGCCTGAAGGACGAGCTGAACCTGGCCAAGGCCCTGCTGGCGGGCAAGCCCAACGCCCTGGCCCTGGTGAAGAACGACTTCCAGAGCCGCAGCACCTCTGCCGCCGCCGACCAGGCCGCCGGTCAGACCGCCAGCGCCCTCCAGCCTTTGGGCGTCACCGCCAAGGCCGGGGCCACCGTGGCCATCTACGCCGAAGTGCCCGGAGACAAGCCCGTCTATGTGGTGCCTACCCAGTTCTACGGTGAGTCCGGCGTGTGGCAGGGCCAGGCCATCGAGCTGAAAAACGGCCGCAACTACATCACCGTGCCCCAGATCGGGGACCTGAGCGACACCCGGGGCGGCGTTCTTTATCTGACCTACGCCGGAGCCCATCCCGAGCAGATCAAGGTCCAGATCCGCAACGCCGCCAACGTCTGGCAGATGCCGGTATTGGAGCTGTCCAACTGGTATGACCTGGGCGAGAGCGCCCGGAAGGACGCCATCCGGACCTATGTTCAGACCCTGAACACCTATGTCTCCGGGCTGTCCGGCGCCAACTATAAGACCGACATCCGCAACGCCACCGAGATTTCCACCCCCAGCGTCCTCCTCTCCCTCCCCGCCGACCAGGTCCTCAGCGGCCTGAAGGGCGTGGGCAACGACGAGGAGGCCATGGTGAACGCCATGTACCAGAATATCCTGGCCTGGGAGGAGGAGCTGTTCATCGCCAACAAGGTCCAGGGCATCATTGACGTGGACGCCGCGCTGGACAGCTATCGCTATCCCATGACCACCCGCCAGAACATCCGCTACATGCGCATGTTTGCCGGAGCCTTTATGTACGCTGCTGGGAACCATATCGGCGTGGAGTACGGCTCCACCGCCGCTCTGGCCCAGGGCAAGCCCACCTCCGCCACCGGTACGGGCAGTGCCAACGGCCTGTTCGGCTGGGGCATAGCCCATGAGATCGGCCACAACATGGACAAGCTGGGCAAGGCTGAGATCACCAACAACATCTACTCCATCGCCCTCCAGGCCTGGGACGGCGGCTCCATGGCCCAGATGACCCGCCTCACCGAGGACGGCCGCTGGACCGACATCTTCAACAAAGTGGCCCAGAGCCGCCCTGGCGCGGCCAACAACGTGTTCGTGCAGCTGGGCATGTACTGGCAGCTCCACCTGGCCTATGACGGGGCCGATCAGCCGCTGAACTTCTTCAACCAGTTCTTTAAGCTCTGGAAGAGCGGCGCGTACAGCGGCTATACCTATGACGAGCGGGTGGCCCTCATTGCCTCCCAGGTGGCCGACCGGGATCTGACCGAGTTCTTCACCCGCTGGGGTATGACCCTGGGCGACAATGCCAAGGCTATTCTGGACGACTACACCCCTGAGACCCGGGCCATCTGGTATCTGAACGACGCCTCCCGGAACTATCGTTTGGCCAGCGGCAGCGCCGCCGAGGGCTCCGCCACCGTCACCGCCTCGGTCAACAACTCCCAGGTGACGCTGACCATCACCCACACCGACGGGGACAAGATCCTGGGCTATGAGATCCGCCGAAACGGCAAGGCCATCGGCTTCACCACTGGCAGCACCTATGTGGACGACCTGGGCGCGGCCAACAACCTAACCTACACCTACTCCGTGGTGCCTGTGGACAAGCTGGGCAACCTGGGGGCCGAGGCCAAGGCCAACGAGGTCCGAGTGGCCTATGACAAGACCATCGACGCCGGGCTCTACGACCTCACCCGGGCCGGGAACGGCACCATCACGATCACGATGAAGAGCGGCAAGTCGGTGCCCGTTACCGGTATCAAGGTTACCGGCACCGGTCTGAGCGGCTCCTACACCGTGAAGGTGAAGGCTGACGCCCAGGCTGAGACCTGGACCGACGCCAAGACCGGCGAGCTGTCCGACAACCTGGTGGCCTATTTCAACAAGCCCGGTGTGGACTCCTCCGACACCCGCATCTGGACCTATGACGCGGCGGTGCTGGAGATCACCGGCATCCCCGCCGATGCCACCGTGGAGCTGCTGGACTACCCCGGCGACCGGGTGGACTTCTACGACGGCGCCGCCGTGGGCGTGCTGAAGGAGAACTACCAGTACGGCGACGGCCCTGATGAGATTATCAAGGCGGGTACCCTGGTCATTCTGGGCACCTACCGGGGCGATCCGGCGTACAACACCGTGGAGATCGAGGCAGTGTACAACACCACCGCCGAGGCGGGTGAGGTGACCACTATCACCCGGCCCATGAACGGCTATGGTCTGCTCTTTGCCGAGGTCCCCGCCGATGGGGCGGTCAGCGACACCAGCGACGGATTCTTCCTCTTCGTACCCGACCTGGAGGCGGAGAAGAAGCTGAACAGCCAGAGCCAGGTTACCGATGACTACCCCCTGGAGATCCGCGTGAACTTCTACCGCACCGACGACCCTGACAACACCGACAGCCGCCGGCTCACCAGCCAGACCCTGTGGCTCAGCTTCCCCGACGGCGGCGATGACGAACACCCTGTGGACCTGCCTCAGATCATACTTACCACCAGCGCGGATAAGGAGGACGAGACTCATGCGTAAACGCCCCATTCTTTCCCTGCTTCTGACTCTGGCCCTGGCGGCGGGCCTCCTC
>DYBS01000079.1:1437-8958 GCA_019418525.1 Clostridiales bacterium | reverse complement strand
CACTGCGGCGGCCGGGGGGCGGCGCCTCCGGCTGGGCGGGAGAGACGGGCTTCTCCGGGCTGAACACCACCTTCAGATGGTGAATGCCTCTGGTCCGGAGTTCCTTGCGCATCACCCGGGCCAGGGGGCAGCCATAGGTCTTGGAGATGTCCGTTACCTGGAGGAGGGTGGGATCCAGCTTGTTGCCTGTGCCCAGGGCCGCGATCAGGGGGATGTTCAGCTTCAGGGCAGTCTCTGCCAGATCCAGCTTGCAGGACACCAGATCGATGGCGTCCACGATGTAATCGTACCGGCAGCCCTCCGGGAAGAAGCAGTCCCGATGAGCGGCGTCATAGAGACCGTGGACAGGATGGAGCTCTGCATCCGGATTGATGTCCCGCAGACGGGCGGCCACCGCCTCCGCCTTGGGCTGACCCAGGGTGGAGTGGAGGGCCTCCAGCTGGCGGTTCAGGTTGGTGAGGGCAATGGTGTCGCTGTCCACCAGGGTCAGCTCGCCGACTCCGGACCGGGCCAAGCATTCGGCGGCGTAGCTGCCCACGCCGCCCAGACCCAGCAGCAGCACGTGGGCCCGAGCAAGCCGGGCCTGGGCCTCCGGGCCCCACAGCATCTCGTTGCGGAGAAAGGGATGTTCCATAACGGACCTCCTTGTTGCAAACAGGTGGAAAACGTCCGGCTTTGAAATTTCAAAGCCGGACGTCTTGTGTTGTGAATGGGAATCAACCCACAAAGCTCATGCCGAAGGAGGACTGCTCCGCAGTATAGCCCTCGGTCTTCTCCTCGTAGAACGTATCCACGGCGTCATTGACCAGATCTGCGGACACCTGGATCTCCCAGTAGGGCTGGTCATAGCCCACGAAGTACATGACGTGGTAGCCGGTGCTCTCGTTGTGAATGATGCCGGTGTCGCCGGTCTGGCGGGCGGGATCGAAGCACCAGTCGTTGAACTCCGTCACCATCTGGCCCTGATAGACCTGCTCATACAGGCCGCCGGTGGTGTTGGACTCGGGATCCTGGGAGTACTCATTGGCCAGCGCGGCAAAGGAGTCCTCGGTGGCGTCGCCGGCCTTCCACTCGTCCAGGATGTCCTGGGCCTTCTGCGCGGCCTCGGCGTCCTTGGCGGCCACATCGTCCTCATAGCCCTCGTCATCCTCGGAGAGCTCGGAGGCCTCCGGCTGGATCAGGATGTGGCGCACGTTCACCGTGTTGTATTCGTTGCGGGAGCGGCCGTTAAAGACCACCACATAGTAGTTGCTGCTGTCGCTGTCCTCCAGCACGGCGGAGTCGCCGGCCTGCCGGGCATCGTCATACAGCCATTCACCCAGAACAGAGGAGCTGTACGAGAAGCTGTCAGAAGAGGCATAGGTGGCGGTGGACTCATACTCTGCGGCTGCATCCTCCAGAGAGGTGCCCGCCTTGTAGGCGGCGTAGATGGCATCTGCGGTGGTCTTGGCAGCGGCCATGGCCTCCGCCTTCATCTCGTCGGTGACCTCGATGGAGTTGCCCTCTTCATCTGTATCAGCTGCGGCGCCGTTGACGCGGACATACGCACAGTCCACCAGATCGTAGGCGGTCCGGTCCTCCTGATAGGCGGCCTCCAGCTCGTCGGTGGAGTAGGTCAGACTGTCCTGATAGGACTGGAGATAGGCGGTGGCCAGCAGGCTGCGCCGGGTCTGCTCCTCATAGATGCTGCGGGTCATGGTGCTGCCGTAGATGAGACCCAGATACTGCTTTTCCGTATAGCCGTACGTGCTGGCAGCGGAGGCAAGGGACTCCATGGTGTCGTCCAGGTCGGCCTGCATCTCGTCGTTCCAGGTGAAGCCCTCGGCCTCTGCAGCGGCATTCATGGCCTGGACGCCGGCCAACTGCTCCAGGGCCTTGTCCGCGAAGTAGTCGTACCAAGTCTCGCCCTCGGTGGCGTCGGTGACGAACATGACGGCGCTGGAGGAGATGGTCTGGTCCTTCAAGGACGTGCCGGTGTCCAGCCCGATCATGCTCAGAATGCTGTAATTGCCGTTGACAAAGTTCTGATAGTAGTTCTCAAAATAGAAGTTGACCTCAGCGGCGGTGTACTTCTCACCGTTGACGGTGGCCGCCGTGGCCGTCTTGGGAATGATGTTGGACTTCCAGATGACGGCGGCAATGGCGATTACCAGGAATACCACTCCGATGGTGCCATACAGAAGGTTGGTGCTATGCTCCTTCTGGCGTTGCTTGGCCTCCCGGGCGGTCTTGGGATCGTTCCAGCCGGAGCCGGACAGGTCCTGGCGGGTCTTTTTTTCTCTTGATGCGCTCATGTGTGTTTCAGTCCTCTCAAGTATTCAGGTGCAAGGTTTGCAAGAAACCGGAAATTACGCACTTTGATATTATACTGGATATGGCCGGATTCTGCAAGAGAAATTTGCGGAATCCCCGCCGCGATCCGGCAGGATCGGCAAAAACAGGGGATTTTTTGGCTGATCCGCAAAAAAAAGCGGAGCGGCCAGACCGCCCCTTCAGAAAACGTGCCCCGCGAGAGCCGTGTAGGCCCGTTATAACCTGCACCTTCACGGCCAGGTGGGTTGCCTCCAACGCGCTTTACCACTTCCAACTTCCAGCCGCAGACAGCAGCTGGGAGGCCTGCGAACCACGCGCTGATCCGGCATCCCGTATAACGAAATGTGGGTTAAAAAAAGACCTATCACAAACCCCGCAGGGCACATATTCACCGTATCACATCCCGGCCCGGGATGCAAGAGGAAACCAGCGGACCCGGAGAGAAATTTTTGTATGGAGTGTCAGGACTCTCCGTCCTCGTCGAACAGGGACTCCATGAACAGGTCATAGACCGCGTCCAGTTCCTCGTCGGAATCCAGCGTGGACAGCAGATCCTCCCCGTCCTCGTGGAGGACCTTCAGGATCACCAGTCCATTGTCCGGATCCTCATCCTCTCCCTCTGTCTCCGCAGGGAAGAAAGCCTGGTACTGCTGGCCGTTGTATTCTAGCGCGTCCACAAACTCCAGCACGATCTCGCGGCCGTCCTCGTCTGTGACTGTGATGAAAGTGGGGCCGTACTCATCCGCCATGGGGCGTCCTCCTTCTGTCTGTACTCTAGGGGTATTGTAACTGACTTTCCAGAAGATTGCAAGGGGGTGAACTTTTGGAAATGTGGGAAACTGGGGCGCTGGGGATGGATTTATCCTGCCCAAAAGCAGAAAAACCATGCGGATAAGAAACTTTTTTTCGGTAAAATACGACATTTTCGATATTGACATGGGATGGTACAATAGAACATATTATGGAGGACTCTGAGCCTCTGCGGCCGCAGACAGGCGGCGCGGCAGACTGCTTTTGCAGAAAATTCAAATTCAAAAGAAGGAGGTGCTCTGCATTGGAACGCAGAAGACGGGAGGGATCCCATGAGATGATCCCCCGCCGGGAACCCAGACAGCAGAAAAGCACCAAACGAACGGGACACAAGGTCGTCTTCATCCTGGGGACGGTCCTGCTGGTGGGCATCTGCACAGTGGCGATGCTTGCCGGGCTTTTTATGATGTACGTCCGGACCACGCTGGCCCCTACGCTGGAGGTCAACGCCGACGACTACACCATGAATCTCAGCTCCATCATCTATTACCAGGACAGGGACACCGGAGATTGGGTGGAATACCAGACCGTCTACGGCACGGAAAACCGCATCTGGGTGGACTATGAACAGATCCCGGACGCGCTGTGGCAGGCGGCCGTGGCCATTGAGGACCACCGATTCTTTGAGCACAACGGCGTGGACTGGACCCGAACCGCCTCTGCCACGCTGAACTTCTTCACCGGCAGCCGGGCCACCTTCGGCGGCTCCACCCTGACGCAGCAGGTGCTGAAGAACATGACCGGCGACGACGGCAACACCATCAACCGCAAGGTGCGGGAGATTTTCCGGGCCCTGGAGTTCGAGAAGAACTACACCAAGCAGGAGATCCTGGAGATGTACCTGAACACCATCTATCTGGGACAGGGCTGCTACGGCGTCCAGACCGCGTCGGAGTTCTACTTCGGCAAGGATGTGTCGGAGCTGGATCCGGCGGAATGCGCCTGCCTCATCGCCATCACCAACAACCCCTCCCTGTATGGTCCCATGTCCACCATCACCATCACCCGGGAGGACGGCAGCACCGTCACGCCCCGGGAGCTGAACAAGGAGCGCCAGGAGATGATCCTGACCCGGATGGCCGGCGGCAATGACGATGTGGGCGTCACCGGGCTCACCTATCTGACAGAGGAGGAGGCCGAGGCCGCCAAGGCGGAGGAGCTGCATTTCACGGACGGCACCACTTCCGCTCAGGACATTGTCACAGAGGCTACCGGCGGCGCCAATGTCAACTCCTGGTTCGTGGACCAGGTGCTGCGGGATGTCTCCGCGGATCTGGCGGACCTGTACGGCATCACCGAAAAAGAGGCCCTGAACCGGATCTACAACAGCGGCTACAACATCTACACCACGCTGGACCCGAAGATTCAGGAGATTGCGGAGTCTGTCTACGAGGACCGGGGGAGTCTGAACAACCTCACCTCCGCCAGCGGACAGCTGATCCACTCCGGCATTACCATTATCGAGCCCTCCACCGGCAACATCGTGGCCATGGTGGGCGATATGGGACCCAAGTCCGGAAACCTGCTGTGGAACTATGCAACGGATATCCAGCAGCCGGGTTCCTCCATCAAGCCGCTGACGGCTTACGCCCCGGCGCTGGATGCGGGGGCAGTCTCCCCGGCAACCACCTTTGACAACTATCCGGTCCGCCTGCTGAATGGGAATCCATGGCCCAAGAACTCGCCCAACACCTACACGGGCTGGACATCCGTGCGCAACGGTGTCAAGGCATCCATCAACACCATCGCGGTGCAGACACTGGAAAAGGTTGGGGTCACGGCGGCCTACCAATTCGCCACCGAAAATCTGGGGCTGAGTCTGGCACCGGAGGATATGAACGTCAGCCCGCTGGGGCTGGGCGGCCTGACTTACGGCCTCAGCACGGTGGAGATGGCGGCGGCCTACGCTGCTTTCGCCAACAGCGGTGTGTACAATGAGCCCAAGACCTACGTAAAGGTTCTGGCCAACGACAACTCCACCGTGGTGCTGGAAAAGGAGACGGAGCAGCGGGTGGCCATGAAGGAGACCACCGCCTATTTGATGACGGACATGCTGCGCCGGGCGGTGAATGAGTCCGGCGGCACCGGCGGCGGCGCTCGATTCAGCGGGATGCACATCGCAGGCAAGACCGGCACCACCAACGACAAGTATGACCGTTATTTCACAGGCTACACGCCGTATTACTGCGCGGCGGTCTGGGTGGGCTACAAGAACAACGAGCGGATCAGCTACTCCGTGAACCCCGCGGCCTCCCTGTGGCGACAGGTGATGGAGAAGGTCCATGCGGATCTGCCGGACAAGTCCTTCAACCGTCCCAGCAGCGGCCTGACAACGGTCAGTGTCTGCGCGGACAGCGGCATGCGGGCGACGGATGCCTGCCGCGCCGATTCCAGAGGGGACCGGACGGTATCCTATGAGGTGGCTGTGGGCACGGAGCCCACGACGGAGTGCACGCTCCACAAGATGGTGGACATCTGCACCGAGGGTAACTGCTTGGCCGGTGAGTTCTGCCCGGCGGAGTCCATCGTGCAGAAGGGCTATCTGGACTATGTGCGGGAGGATTACGGCGAGAGCATCACTGCCTCCGACGACGCCTATCTCATCAGCACCCTGGAAAAGGCAGTGGCCCCCACGGAGACCAGCCCCGGCGGATGTCCCGTCCACACGTCGGCTGCAGTTACGGACCCCGATGACCCGAATGGGGGGCTGGATCCCAGCGATCCCAACTGGCAGCCGCCTGATCCCAACGACCCTGATGTGCCCATAGATCCGGATACGCCGACAGAGGACCCCTCCGGCGGCGATTCCGGCGGCGGAGACCAGCCTACGGAGCCGGATCCCAACGATCCCAGCGGCGGCTTTGGAGACGCCGGCGGCGATTGGTGGAGCGGTTTCTGGGGAGACAACACAGGAACATGAGAAAGCGGCCCGGCGATTGCCGGGCCGCTTCACTGTGTCCAGTGGGAAGTTACAGGTTCTTCTCGTAGGACTCGATCATCTTCTTGACCATCTGGCCGCCGACGGAGCCGGCCTCACGAGAGGACAGGTCACCGTTGTAGCCTTCCTTCAGGTTGACGCCCACCTCGGCGGCAGCCTCCATCTTGAACTTATCCATAGCCGCACGGGCCTCGGGAACGTTGATCTTATTGCTATTCTTGCTAGACATAATTGAATCTCCTTTTCATCATACATTTGTTGCGTGTGGGTTACTGGGTATCGCGAGCATAGTTTGACTCCGGGACGGGAGAATATGCGGTTTTTCTGGCGGAAAAATTTGTTGGCAGGGACGTCTTGGAGAAAAATGTCATAGATTTGTTACCCATCGGAAAGGCGGATTATGATATAATCTCAAAAAAACAAAGGGAGGCACTGGCGATGGAGGGCATCTGCGGGCGAATGTGCGACGCATGTACCTGGAAAGAGCAGCTGGACTGTCCCGGCTGTCAGGATGGGCCGGGGCGCCGGTTTTCCGGCGGCTGTCCCATTGCGGACTGCTGCCGGGAGAAGGGGCATACGGCATGTGTGACCTGCACCTTTTCTACCGGCTGTGCCCTGCGGCGAAGAGATATGCCCCAGAACCGGCTGTGGGCCGTGGAGGCAGAGCGGGAGCGCCGGGCGCGGCTGGACCGGAATGCCCCTGTGCTGGCCAAGTGGCTGTGGCTGCTGTTCTGGCTGGTGACTCCCAGTGTTTTCAGCAACATTCTGACCATGGATACTGTGGCGGGAGCGTTTCCAACTGCCGGAGTCGTTGGAAATGTGCTGGCATTTCTGATTTCCCTGGCCTATGGTGTCCTTTTGTGGCAGCTGCGGGAGGCGGCAGGCCGGTACCGCACGGCGGCCCTGTGCTATTTGGCTGGCGGCATCATCAGCGGTGTGCTGCTGCTTCCGGCAATTCCGGAGGGGAACTGGCTGTGGTGGCTGCTCTCCCTGCCGGTCATGGTGCTGGAGCTCTGTGCCGCATATCAGGAGTTTTATGCCCATGCAGAGGTTTTGGAGGAGCTTGACCCGGAGCTGGCGGGGAAGTGGCGGCTGCTTTGGAAATGGTGGATCGGCCTGCTGCTGGGGTTGTTTGGATGCATCTTCCTGGCATTGATTTCGGCAATTCTGGGTCTTCTGGCGATACTGGCGGACGCCATCGGCCTGTTGGTGGTGGGGATCGTGAAGCTGGTCTATCTCTACCGGACAGCAAAGCGGTTCCGGGAATATCAGCCGGCGGCACTGCAGAAGGAGGTTCTATGAGATTATTGTTCAGACAGCGGCTGTTCTCCTGGTTTGACAGCTATGACATCTACGACGAGGCGGGGAACACCGTCTACACTGTGGAGGGAAAGCTGGCCTGGGGACACTGCCTCCACATTTTGAATGCGGCGGGAGACCACATCGGCACTGTGCGGGAG
>DYBS01000079.1:0-1427 GCA_019418525.1 Clostridiales bacterium | reverse complement strand
AATTTGAATTGTACGTCCAGGATCAGTATGTGGGCTGCATCCAAAAGGAATTCACATTTTTCACGCCGAAATTTGACATCGACTGCAACGGCTGGCGTGTGGAGGGCGACTTCCTGGAGTGGGATTACCGGGTGACGGAGGCCTGCGGGGCGCAGGTGGCGTCCATCCACAAGGAGCTGCTCCACTGGACGGACACTTACGTGATCGACGTGGCGGACCCGGGCAGCGCGCTGTGCGTACTGATGCTGGTGCTAGCCATCGACGCGGAGAAGTGCTCCCGGAACTGAGCGCCGCCCAAGAATGAATGTAAAGCACGCCGCCCTTTCGGGCGGCGTGCTTTACAGACTGCGGATTTGGTTTTGGATGAGGGAACCCACCGTGTCGGCGAACTGGTCCAGGGAACGGATGCGGGCGAAGTTCCGGCCATAGACGGTGTGGGCGGCGGGCAGGTCGTCGTCATTCCCGGTGAAAACGCACATGACGTTGATGCCCTTGTAGGTCAGGGACCGGATCTCCATGGCGGTGTTCTGGATGCCGTTGTCCGCGGCGTATTCCACAAAGCTTCCGCTGTGGTTCATCTGGATCACGTCGTTGGGTTTCACGTCGGAGAGGAGGATTACCAGCTTGTGTTCGCTGGGGGAGTCTTCCAGTCCCTTGGCCAAGGCCCGGATGGCCAGGCCGTCCCGGTTGCAGCCGGTGGTGAAGTAATTGAAGATGCGGTCGTTTTTGCCCGTCTCATAGTAGTCCCGATAGCGGGTCACCACGGTGTATCCGCTGAGGGAGCAGAAGGAGGATACTCGCACCGGAATGTGGCAGCGGGTAAGGCTTTCGGCAATCATATAGCCTTGGGCGGCCACCACCGCCTGCCGGTCGATCTGGGAGCTGGAGGCATCCAGAAGAATGTCCACCGACAGGTCGCCGGGATCCGACTGGAGAATACGGGTGAACACCTTGTCGTCGTCCAGGTACACGCCCCGCCAGATGCGGCCGGCATCCAGCGCGCCGGAGGCGGCACGGACAGGGGTGGGCTGGAGATAAGCCAGCATGGCGTTGCGGATGCGGGCGGTGAGGCGGCGGATGCTGGTGCGGTGGCGGGTGGCGTCGGCTTCGTAGGCGGCCCGGTTCAGCTCCATCTGTCGCAGGGCGTTGCGCCGCTGGGCGGCCACATAGCCCTTGAGCTTTTCATGAGTGTCGTCTCCGGTGGCGTAGTACAGGTGGCAGCCCTGGTGCTCGTCCACGCAGAGCTCCCGCTCCAGGCTCTCCAGCTGCGACTGGTCGTATAAGGGGGCGCCGAAGTAGCCCCGCATGTATTTTCGCAGGGCGGCCTCCGTCTGGGCCAGGTTGTAGTCCGTCAGGCGGCGCTGGACCGGCTCTGCGTTGGCTCCGCCGCCCTGGCCCTTCACCAGATGCTCCCCGAACCCGTGGCC
>DYBS01000078.1 GCA_019418525.1 Clostridiales bacterium | reverse complement strand
TCCGCCGCTCTTTCCCCGGTTTCTTTTCGCGAAAAGAAATCGGGCGCTGTCCGCGTAGGACGCCCGCTCGGCGAGCGCACCCCCTCCGGGCTCCCGGAATAGCAAACGAGCCGTTGCAGAGCAAGAAACCCTGCAACGGCTCGTTTTTGATTTCGGAACTTACTTCTTCTCGCTCAGATCGCGGACCGGCACATTCCAGATATCACGGGCATAATCCCGGATGGAGCGGTCAGCGGCGAAGATGCCGGAGCGGGCCACATTGATGAGGGACATCTGGTTCCAGGTCTTGCGGTCCAGATACTGCTCGGCGGCGCGCTTGTGGGCATTGCGGTAGCTGTCGAAATCGGCCAGGAGCATATACTCGTCGGCGGGGCTGCCGTTGCCGAAGAGCAGACGCTTGGTCAGGTTGTCGTAGCTCACGCCATCATTAAAGCCGTGGGACAGGTTGTCGATGACGGCGCGCAGGTCAGCGTTGTGCATATAGTACTCATAAGAACGGTAGTTCTTGTTCTTCAGCTCAGTGACCTCGTGGGCCTTCAGGCCGAAGAGGAAGATATTCTCGTCGCCCAGCACCTCGTGCATCTCCACGTTGGCGCCGTCCAGGGTGCCGATGGTCACCGCGCCGTTCATCATGAACTTCATGTTACCGGTGCCGCTGGCCTCCTTGCCGGCGGTGGAGATCTGCTCGGAGAGCTCGCTGGCGGGCATGAGTTTCTCGGCCAGGCTCACGCGGTAGTTCTCCAGGAAGACCACCTGCAGCTTATCCTTGCACACGGGGTCGGAGTTGATGGTGTCGGCCAGGGAGTTGATGAGGTGAATGATCTCTTTGGCCACATAGTAACCAGGGGCGGCCTTAGCGCCAAAGAGATAGACCTTGGGGGTGATCATGAAGTTGGGGTCATCCTTCAGGTGCTGGTACTCGTAGATGATGTGCAGCACGTTGAGAAGCTGGCGCTTGTACTCGTGCAGGCGCTTGACCTGGACGTCGAACATGGCGTCGGTATTGAGGACGATGCCGCTCTCCCGGGCCAGCCAGGTGGCGAAGGCACGCTTGTTCTCCTTCTTGATCTTCTCCAGACGCTCCAACACGGAGGCGTCGTTCTTGTACTTCTCCAGGTCCTTCAGAGCGTCGGGATGGAGGAGATACCGATCCCCGCCGGTGCACTCCTGGATGAGGGCATCCAACTTGGGGTTACACTCGGCCAGCCAGCGGCGGTGGTCGATGCCGTTGGTAACGTTCTTGAACTTGGCGGGGGTGCGGACGTAGGCGTCGTGGAAGACTTCCTTCTTCAGGATCTCAGAGTGGAGGGCAGACACGCCGTTGACGGCAAAGCACGCGCAGATACAGAGGTTGGCCATGCGTACATCGCCGCCCCAAACGATGGCCATGGGCTCTACCTTGGCCATGTCGCCGTGGAAATAGGTGGTCAGCTCATTCTGATAGCGGTTGGAGATCTCCACAATGATCTGCCAGATCCGGGGCAACAGGTCGATGACCAGCTGCTGGGGCCAGCGCTCCAGGGCCTCGGCCATGACGGTGTGGTTGGTGTAGGCCACGGAATGGGTGACGATATTCCAGGCCTCGTCCCAGCCGTAGCCCTCCTCGTCCAGCAGGATGCGCATAAGCTCAGGGATGACCAGGGTGGGGTGGGTGTCGTTGATCTGGATGACGTGCTTCTGATGGAAGTTGCGCAGGGTGCCGTACTCGGCCCGATGCTTGCGCACGATGGACTGCACGGTGGCGGAGACAAAGAAGTACTGCTGCTTCAGGCGAAGTGACTTGCCCTCGTAGTGGTTGTCGTCGGGGTAGAGGATCTTGGAAATGGTCTCGGCCATGGCACGCTGCTCCACGGCCTTCAGGTACTCGCCGCGGGAGAAAAGAGACATGTCCACAGGGGTGGGACTCTTGGCGTCCCACAGCCGCAGAGTGTTGCCGTGCTCGGTCTTGAAGCCGGCGATCTCCATATCCTTGGGGATGGCCAGAACGGAAGTATATCCGGTATGCTGGATGGAGTGATGGCCCTGATCGTCCCACACGTCCTTCACCTGGCCGCCGAAGCGGACTTCCTCCACCTCATCCATCTTGGGGATGAGCCAGGCGTCGCCCAGGCCCAGCCAGTTGTCGGCCAGCTCCACCTGCTCGCCGTCCACGATCTTCTGCTTGAAGATGCCCAGCTCGTAGCAGATGGAATAGCCGGTGGCGGGGATCTCCAGGGTGGTCATGGAATCCAGGTAGCAGGCGGCCAGGCGGCCCAGGCCGCCGTTGCCCAGACCGGCGTCGGGCTCGGACTCAAAGAGGTCAGCAGCGGAGAAGCCCAGGCCCTCAATGGCCTCCTTCAGGGGCTCCAGCACGCCCAGGTTGTAGGCGTTCTTCATGAGGGAGCGGCCCATCAGGAACTCCAGGGAGAGGTAGTGGACCTGGCGGGCGTGAGTGGCCTGAACTTTGTCCTGGGTTTTCATCTGCTGGGCAGACATAATGTCGCGCAGAACCAGGGCGCAAGCCTTGAACATATGCAGGCTGGTAGCCTCATCCACGTCCCGACCGAAGTTGCGGCGCAACTTGCCGGTGATCAGGTCCATAAGCTCTTTCTTTGTATACTGATGCATGGAAATTACCTCCATTCGGTTCAAAATCAGACAAATGGCCCGCGGGCAGGTGAGGAGCCGTACCCGCGGGCTCGTACTTTGTCCGATGAGCTCCGGCCGGATGCGAAAGAAAGGCCGGAGGATAAAGATGATATGGAAAAGGGAGCCGGTCTATTTATTTTTCCGCGCTGGGAGAGGCCTTAGACGGGGTCTTTTTGGTCGAAGTCTTGCGAGTAGAGGCCTTTTTAGCCGCCGGCTTCTTAGCCGTGGTCTTGCGCGCTGCGGGCTTTTTGGCAACCGGGGCTTTCTCCTCTGCGGGAGCGGGCTTCTCGACCACGGGGGCCTTCTCCTCTACGGGAGCGGGCTTCTCGACCACGGGAGCCTTCTCCTCTGCGGGAGCGGGCTTCTCGGCCACGGGGGCCTTCTCCTCTGCGGGAGTGAGCTCTTCAGCCGCAGGAGTCTTGGCAGGAGCCGCCTTCTTGCGGGTGACACGCTTCTTGGGGGGAGCCTTTTCTTCCGCAGGTTCCGCAGGGGCAGGTTCCTCTGCTTTTTCCTCGACAGGGGCGGGTTCCTCAACTACGGGAGCGGCCTCGACGGGGACCTCGGGCTCCGCCGGGCCTTCCTCAAAAGGGCGGCCGGGATGCATCTCCTTACCGGTGATCCAGTTGTAGATCTGGAGGTAGTCCTCAGCGGACCGATTCCAGGAGAAGTCGGCGGTCATGCCGTTGCGCTGGAGGATGTTCCAGCCGGCCTTATTGTTATAGTAGAGGCCCACCGCTTCGCCCAGTACCCAGACCATATCCTGGGTATTGATGTTGGCAAAGGTGAAGCCGGTATCGCCGAAGACGCCATGGGGGATGACGGAATCCTTGAGGCCGCCGGTCTCCCGGACCACAGGCACAGTGCCGTAGCGCATGGCGATCATCTGGCTCAGACCACAGGGCTCAGCCTCACTGGGCATGAGGAAGATGTCGGCACCGCTGTAAATGGCGTTAGAGAGGGCGGCGGAGTACATGATGTTGGCGGAGAAACGGCCGGGGTACTGGGCCTGAGCCTGACGGAAGGCCTCTTCATAGCCCCAGTCGCCGGTGCCCAGCACCACCATCTGCACATCCATGGCCATAATGTCGTGGATAGCGGCGGTGACCATGTCGAAGCCCTTGTGCTTCACGAGGCGGGAGATGCAGGCGATGATGGGGACATTGGGTTCCTGGCGCAGGCCCACCGCCTGCTGCAGGGCGGCCTTACAGGCGGCCTTGCCGCTCAGGTCGTCGGCGTTGAAGGGGGCGGCAATGCCGTTGCCGGTGGAGGGATCGTACAGGGAGGTGTCGATTCCGTTGAGGATACCGCGCAGCTTGTGGCGGTTGTCGGCAATGACTCCCTCCAGGCCGTGGGCGTAGAAGGCGTACTGCAGCTCATTGGCGTAGGTGGGGGAGACGGTGGTCACATAGTCGGCGGCATAGATGGCGCCCTTCATCAGGTTGATGTCTCCGTGATAGGCCAGCATATGCTCGTGGAAGTAGCCGGAGTTCAGACCGAACAGATCCACCATCAGGTCCTTGCCGTAGCGGCCCTGATACTCAATGTTGTGGATCGTGAAGACCGACTGGGTGCCGTAGAGCATGGGGATGCGGTGACGCTCCTCCAGCAGGTAGATGCAAACCAGAGCGGTCTGCCAGTCGTTGGCGTGGATGACGTCGGGGTGCCAGTTCAGGTAGCCCGGGGTCTCCACAACGGCGCGGGAGAAGAAGGCGAAGCGCTCGGCATCGTCGTAGTGGCCATAAAGGCCTGCCCGCTTGAAGTAGTACTCGTTATCCACGAAGTAGTAGGTGACGCCGTCCCGCTTCAGCTCAAAGATGCCGCAGTAGGGGGTGCGCCAGGCCAAGGTGACATTGAAGTTGAACAGGTAGTTCATCTGGTTGCGCCACTCCCAACCGATGCCCTCATAGAGGGGGAGGATGACGCGCACGTCATGTCCGGAAGCTGCCAGTGCCTTGGGCAGGCTGCCGGCTACGTCAGCCAGGCCGCCGGTCTTGATAAAAGGGGCAACCTCGGAAGAGGCAAACAGGATGTTCATAAAAGACTCCTTTCATGACCCTCACCCGCCGAATAGACACACAAGACCCAGGCTTCACGGGGGGCAGGGCCGATGCTTCTCTCATTATAGCAGAATCCTTGAATCAATGCGAGAGACGAAGTGTTGAAAAAACGCCTTCGTCTCTCGCATCATACAGGGGAAATTGTCAATAATTATACGATTTCGTTCTTAGCGATAGCCAGAGGATAGGTGGAATGGCCCATCAGCATCCGGCCGGGATTGACGCGGACGTTCTTGTCGGTGATGGCGTACTTCAGCACAGCCTCGGCCTGAATGACAGTTCCCTGCATCAGGACACAATTGGACACCCGGGCGCCCTTTTCCACCCGCACACCGCGGAAGAGGATGGAGTTCTCCACCTCGCCCTCAATGATGCAGCCGTCGGCCACCAGGGAGTTGATGGACTTGGCCTCGGGGCCGTAGTAGGTGGAGGGGTTGGACTGGTCCTTGGTCTTGATGGGCCGCTCAGGCACAAAGAGCTGGGCGCGCACAGCGGGGTCCAACAACTCCATGCTGCGGGCAAAGTAGCCGGAAACCGACTGCAGACGGGCGGCATAGCCCTCGTGGATGTAGACGTGGATCTTCAGCTGGCCCCACATCCGAGACAGTACGCCCTGACTGAAGGAGGAAATATCGTGGGCGGAGCAGTAGTCTACCAGATTGAGCAACAGCTCCTTGGAGAGAATGTAGACCTCCAGAGACTCACAGCCGACGGCCTCGTTGGGATGCACGGCCACGTCAGAGGCAAAGCCCTTGGAGTCCACCGTGAAGTAGTCACAGCTCCGGGGCGCGCCTTTGGGGGTGGCGGTGCAGACGGCGGTGATGTCGGCGCCGCTCTTGATGTGGGAGGCATAAATGTCCCGCAGGGGCAGGTTGACAGCCAGATCGCCGCCGGCCAGCACCACAGACTCCTGCCGGATGTTCTTCAGATAGGAGTAGACCCCGGCCAAGGCGTCCATGCGGCCCCGGTAGTTGCCGTCGCCCCGCTTATCGGAGTAGCCGAAGGGGGGGAGGATGCGCAGGCCGCCGTGCTTGCGAGACAGATCCCAGTCCTTACCGGAGCCCACGTGGTCCAGCAGGGACTGATAGTTGGCGTGGGCAATGAGGCCCACATCGGTGATGCCGGCGTTGACCATGTTGGAGAGCATGAAGTCCACCACGCGGTAGCGGCCGCCGTAGGGGATGGAGCAGGTGTTGCGGGGCTGAGTCAGCTCACGCAGGTTGGGGTTGGAGCGGTAGGCGAAGATGATACCATGCAGTTTATTCATCATTTCTCCTCGCCTCCTTTCACGTTCTTGGTGATCATGGCCTTGGGGGAGATGGTGGCGTTATCGCCCACCTTCAGGTTCTGGGCCACCACGGCGATGCCCCAGTCGGCGCTGTTTTCTGCCGTGGGGGGAGCACCCACCCGGGCGTTGCGGCCGATAACGGTATTCTCCGCCACGATGGCGTATTCCACCACGGCGCCGGTCTTGACCACGGTGCCGGGCATGAGGATGGAGTAGCTGACCTTGGCGCCCTCCTCCACGGTGACCGAGTGGAAGAGCACCGAGTTCTCCACCGTGCCGTAGACCTCACAGCCGCCGGTGAGCATGGAGTGGGACACCTTGGCGTTGTGGCCGGTGAAGTGGGGGGGCTTGGTGGGGGTGCGGGCGTAAATGGGCCACTCAGTATCGTACAGATCGATGCCGTTCTCCGGGGAGAGCATGTCCATGTTGGCGTCCCACAGGGAGTCGATGGTACCCACATCCTTCCAGTAGCCCTTGAAGCGGTAGGCCACCAGCTTCTCGCCGGCCTTCAGCATGGCGGGGATGATGTTTTTGCCGAAGTCGTTGGCGCTCTTCTCGTCGGCCTCGTCGGCGATCAGGTACTGCTTGAGCTTCTTCCAGGTAAAGATGTAGATGCCCATGGAGGCCAGGTTGCTCTTGGGGTGCTTGGGCTTCTCCTCAAACTCGTAGATGGTGTCGTGGTCATCCACGTTCATGATGCCGAAGCGGGTGGCCTCCTCCAGGGTGACCTCCAGCACCGAGATGGTGCAGGCGGCGCCCATGGCCTTGTGGTGGGCCAGCATCTTGGAGTAGTCCATTTTGTAGATATGATCACCCGAGAGGATGAGCACGTACTCAGGGTCATAGAGCTCAATAAAGCCCATATTCTGATAGATGGCGTTGGCGGTACCCTTGTACCAGGTGCCCTTCTCGCCCTCGCGCATGTAGGGGGGCAGGATGTGGACGCCGCCGTCCGAGCGGTCCAGGTCCCAGGGCTGGCCGTTGCCCAGATAGGCGTTGAGCTCCAGGGGGCGATACTGGGTCAGAACACCAACCGTGTCAATACCGGAATTGACGCAGTTGGACAGGGGGAAATCGATGATGCGGTACTTACCGCCAAAAGGGACGGCGGGTTTTGCCACATGGCTGGTCAGCGCGTGGAGACGGCTGCCTTGTCCGCCAGCCAGAAGCATGGCGACACATTCCTTTTTCATAACACGTTCACCTCTTATTGCAGATACCGACGACTCGGCTCCATAATACCCTCTCTCCGGCCGGGCCGGAAGTGTTTGGCTTAGGCTTTACACACTCCTCTCTTGTGGCTGGACTCAGGACGGCTTCGCCGGCTTTTTGGCGGCGACCGTCTTAGCGGCCGCCTTGGGGCGCGCGGGGGTTTCCTTGTCCTTTGTCTCGGCCTTGACGGTGCGGGTCCGGGCGGTGGTCTTGGCCTTTACGGCGCGCTTGACCGCTTTCTTGGGCTCGGCTGCCGGCTGAAGCTCCGCCTTCTTGCGGCGGGGCGGGAATTTCTTGACACACTTATAGATGACGGCGCTCATGGGAGGCAGATCGATGAGCATCGACTGATCCTGGCCGTGACAGGGGGTGTACTCGGATTTCAGGGGCTCCTTGTCGCCCAGACCGCTGCCGCCGAAGGACTCGTCGTCGGTGTTGAACACCAGCTCATATCGGCCGGGGAAGGGGACGCCCAGGCGGTAGTCCTTGCGGTGGACGGGGGAGAAGTTGCACACAACCACCAGGAACTGCCCCTTCTTGTCCTTGCGGAGGAAGGCGGCGCAGTTGCCCTGGTTGTCGTCGGCGCAGATCCACTGGAACCCCTCCCAGGAGAAGTCCAGCTGCCATAGCTCAGGATTGGCCAGGTAGAACTGGTTGGCCGACTGGAAGAATTTCTGCAGCTTTTTGTGCCGCTCCTGCTTCAGAAGGTGCCAGTCCAGGGAGTGCTCATAGTGCCACTCGTTGAACTGACCGAACTCGGCGCCCATGAAGAGAAGCTTTTTGCCCGGATGGGTCAGCATGTAGGTATAGAACACGCGCACGCCGGGGAATTTCTCATCGTCGGTGCCGGGCATCTTGTTGATGAAGGAGCCCTTCATGTGCACCACCTCGTCGTGGGACAGGGGGAGCACGAAGTTCTCGGAGAAGGCGTACATCAGGGAGAAGGTGATGTCCCGGTGGTTGAACTGCCGGAAATAGGGGTCCAGTTTCATGTAGTGGATGATGTCGTTCATCCAACCCATGTTCCACTTCAGGTTGAAGCCCAGGCCGCCCTCCAGACCGCCTTGTCCCACCGGATGGGAGACCCGGGGCCAGGCGGTGGACTCCTCGGCGATCATCATAACGTCGGGATGGGCCATAAAGATATGGGTGTTCAGAGCCTGGAGGAAGTCCACAGCCTCCAGGTTCTCGTGTCCGCCAAACATGTTGGGACACCACTCGCCACCCTGGCGGCCATAGTCGAGGTAGAGCATGGAGGCCACGGCGTCCACCCGCAGGCCGTCGATATGGAACTGCTCCAGCCAGAAGAGGGCGGAGGAGTAGAGGAAAGAGCGCACCTCGTTGCGCCCGTAGTCAAAGACCCGGGTGCCCCAGTCGGCGTGCTCGCCCTTGCGGGGGTCGGCGTACTCGTAGCAAGGCTCACCGTCGAACTCGTAGAGGCCAAAGGCATCCTTGGGGAAGTGGGCGGGGACCCAGTCCAGGATAACGCCGATGCCGGCCTGGTGGAGCTGGTCCACCAGATACATGAAGTCGTCCGGGGTGCCGAAGCGGCTGGTGGCGGCGAAATAGCCGGTACACTGATAGCCCCACGAGGCGTCCAGAGGATGCTCGCTGACGGGGAGCATCTCCACATGGGTGAAGCCCATCTCCTTGACGTAGGGGACCAGATACTGGGCGATATCCCGATAGCTGAGGAAGGTGTCCTCTCCGGTGCGCCGCCAGGAGCCCAGGTGGATCTCATAGATATTCAGGGGATTCTGATAGATGGGATTGGCCTTGCGGGCGGCCAGCCAGCTTTGATCCCCCCACTGATAGCCCCCCAGGTCGTAGATCTTGGAGGCGGTGCCGGGGCGGG
>DYBS01000077.1 GCA_019418525.1 Clostridiales bacterium | reverse complement strand
GGCCCTGGTCTACTGCCGGGAGCTGCGCGACGGAGGAAACGGCCTATGACCAGGGCCGAGCGGGTGATGACCGCCCTGGAGGGAGGGCGGCCTGACCGGGTTCCGGTGTGTCCCATCCTTGGAGGCGCCACCCGGCAGATCCTGGGTGTGACCTACCGGGCCTGGTCCACCAATGCAGAGCTGTGTGCTCTGGCTTTAGCCAAGACGGTGCGGCGCTACCGACTGGATGCAGCCATGTTCGTCATCGACCTGTCGGTGGAGTGTGCCGCCTGGGGCCAGCGCCTGATCTATCCCCGGGAGGGGACCGCCCACCCTGATGTACACGCCCGGGCGCTGCGGGAGCCGGAGGACTATGCCCGTATCCGCCCGGCTAGCTGGCTGCGGGCGGAGCGGATGGACATGGCAGTGGAGGTCTGCCGCCGCCTGCGGCTCCACCTGGGGCCGGATATTCCAATCTTCCCCATGGTTTCCAGTCCACTGGGGGTGCTGACTATGCTGCGGGGCCAGACCGACCTGCTCACCGAGGTGTACGACCAGCTTCCGGCCATTATCCGGGCCATGGAGCCCATCACCTGTACTCTGGAGCAGTATATCCGCCGCCTTTTGGACGTGGGCAGCGACGGCATTTTGCTGGACACCCTCTATGCCTCACGCTCCCTCATCTCCAAGGAGCTGTGGAGCGCGGTGGAGCGCCCTGCCCTCGCCGAGCTGGCTCAGTCGGTCCGGCGGCAGGGCAGGAGCCTGGTTCTCCACAACTGCGGTCGGGACAGCTACCTGAAGGAGCAGCTGGCATCCATGCACCCTCAGGGGATCTCCCTGCAATATCCCCCGGAGGACTGCTCCAATCTGGTGGAGTGCCGCCTGCGGTACCGGACGGTAGCTCTGATGGGGTGTGTGGACCCGGTGCTGGCCCTGCTGGCCCAGCCGGAGGAGTGGGAGGACGTCTGCCGGACACAAGTGCGTCTGCTGGGGCGGCGTGGCGGCTATCTGTTGTCCACGGGATGTGAATATCCGCCCAATGCGCCGCTCAACCTTCTGCGGCGGATGCGTCGGGCGGCGGACTATGAGGAAGAGAGGAGCGTGGGACGATGCGGGACCTGATGGCCTATGTGTGTGCCCAGGGCCGGCGACTGGTTTACCCCATTGGGGCCGGGGCTCTGGGCCAGGCCTGGTGGGAGGAACACCGGGCCGTCCTGAGCTGGGAGGAGTGCGCCGCCCAAAGTATGGCCTGGCAGTGCCACACACTGGGCTATGACCTGAACAACATCACCATCCCCACCCTGGACATGCTGGAGGGGCTGGGGATCAGCACCGATACGCTGTGGGACGGCAGCCGTTACATCCCCTCCGGTCAGCTCTCCACACTGGAGAAGGCGGAGGCCTTTTTTGCCCGGGCGCCCCGGGAACCGGAGGTGCTTCTTCGCCACCTGGCCGCTCTGCGCCGGGGCAAGGAGCTATGCACCAAGCCCATCGCTCTGGGGACCTTTGGCCCGCTGACCCTGGCGGGGTACCTGATGGGGGCGGAGGAGCTGCTGGTGGGCATGGTGGAGCAGCCGGAGCTGGTGCACAGGGTGCTCGCGGGCATCACGGAGATCCTGGTGGACTGGCACCGGGCCGGAGCGGAGGCCGGGGGAGACTTCCTGTGGGTGGCTGAACCGATGGCGGTGCTCATCTCTCCTCAGCACTTCCGCACCTTCGTGCTGCCCTGTCTGCGCGCCCTCTTTACGCCGGAGGCCCCGGCGGGATTTCTCCACATCCCGGGGGACACGACTTACTTACTGAACGACCTGGTGGCCACCGGCGCCCAGTGCCTGAGCCTGGACGCCCCGGTGGGGATGACCCGGGCGCTGGCGACCGTGCCGGAGCATGTGGTGCTGCTGGGGGATATCGATGCCTTTCTGCTTCTGGAGGGCACCCGGGCGGAGGTGGAGCGGGCGGTGGAGCAGCTCCACCGGGATATCGCCGGGGCCCCCAATGTGATCATCAGCTCGGGGGGCGGAATCAACGCCCAGACGCCCTATGAGAATATCGCGGCGCTTTTTGCCAGCCCGTGCGGAGCAAAGGAGGGGGAGAAGTGCTCACCCTGATCTGTCCCCACTGCGGCGAGGTAATGGAAACTTTTCCGCGGTGCGGCTGTGGCTGGTCTGTGCCCTGCGAGGGGGGAGTCTACCAGTTTACCCGGCAGCCCAGCGCCCACCTCACCGGGCCGGGGCCCCATTATCTGGGGTATGGAAGCTGGGGCCGGGCCAGCGCCACTCCGTACTACTATCCCATCTGCTCGGCCCGGCTGGCGGAGCTGCTGGAGCCGGAGGCGTGGTGTGTGGACGTGGGCACGGGCTATGGCCAGGTGCCTCTCCAGCTGGCCGCGGCAGGGGCGCACACGCTGGCGGTGGACATTTCCAACACCGCGCTGTGGACACTGCGGGCACGCAGCGTGGCCGCCGGGGTGAAGGAAAAGATTTTCTGCGCCCGGATGGACGCCTACCACCTGAATGTGGCGGATGGGAGCGCGGCTGTGGTGCTGCTCAACAGCATCTTTCCCATGCTGGACCGGCCCGAACTGGCCCTACAGGAGGCGGCGCGGGTGCTGTGTCCCGGCGGACACATGGTCCTCTATGGACGGCGTACGGTAGAGGAGAAGTCTGGGGAGTTTCAGAAGGCCGAGCGGATGCTCTTTGCGGCCTTTGAAGACGCTCTGACCCGGTGGGGCTGGAGCCAGGTCTGGTTCGGCGAGACGGGAGAGGGAGAGCAATATCCCTATTTTCGGCCGCCGGTCTGCCTGAGCGCCGGTCCTCCGGCAGAGCGCACGGAGCGACTCTGGGAACGGCTCCGGCGGCTGGAGGAGAACGGCTTCAACCGCTATCAACACATCCCGCGGGCGATCTACCGTCGGGCCTGGGCGGAGACCAGGGAGCAACTCCGGCGGATGTTCGGCCCCAGGTACGGGGATTTGGCGTGTTGCCGGGTGGAGGAGCCGGTGCTCTATCTCTATGAGCCGGAAGCGGAACTTTGAGCGGCCGCCATACCGTGCGGGACACGGCGGGCGGCGTAAATGGAGGAAAAATTTGAAGGACATATTCTGCCGCTATCACGGCGGTGAGACGCTGCCGCCGCTGGAGCGCTTCCCGGACGGGGCCGCCATGGCGGCCTTTGCCGAAGAAGCCCGCCGGAAGGAGAAGCGGCAGCTTTGGCGTATTCCGCCGGACAACGCACCCCTGGCTCGGGCCATCCCCATAGAGAGATATCATACCGCGGAGGCGTACCCGGTGCAGGCAGAGCTGGAGCAGGGCGCGGCGGCGGAGCTGTGGACGGCCATGGACCGGCTGGAGGGGGACGGCCCTCCGGAGTGCAAGATCCTGTTCGCTCTGGAGGGACCCTTCACCGCTCTGAGCCGGGTGCTGCCTCTGGAAGAGGTCTACGCCACGTCCCTGGAGGGCAGCGCTGTTTTTGCCCGTGTGGAGGAGCAGCTGGTCCGGTGCGGCGAGCTGGCGGCTGCCCATGGGGCTGTGCTGTTCTCCCTGGCCGACCCAGTGGCATCGCCGGGGCTGACGGGAGCGGCCTTTTTCCAAAAGGCTTGCCTGGGGCCTCTGCGCTCGCTGCTGCTGGCGCTGCGCTGGGCCTGCCCGGCGGTGCCCATCCACCTGTGCAGCGCTCTGAGCAGCGGACTGCTGGCGTGCGGGGCCTGTCGGGCCGCGCCTCTCAGCTTCCGGCCGGGAGCAGCTATGAGCAGGCCATCCTGGAACAGCTGGAGCGGACCGCGCCGCCGGGCATCCTCAGCGGCGGCTGTCTCAACGCCCCCCACGCCCCGGCGGAGGGGCTCCTGGAACTCTTTGTTCTATAATTCAAGAAAAAGCGAGGTAATCGATTATGTTTCTGGACATTCATCTCCATGAGAGCACCTTTTCTCCCGATGGGCGCATGACCCTGGCGGAGATCGTGGAGGAGGCCCGGCAGGTGGGGCTGGACGGGGTGTGTATCACCGACCACGACAGCATGGGGCTGGCGCCCTACGCCGCACAATACGCCAAAGAGGTGGACTACCCCATCTTCGTGGGGGCGGAGTACTACTCCCGGGAGGGGGATATCCTGGTGTTCGGCATCGACGCCCTGCCCGAGGAGATGCGCCTCCCCGCCCAGACCATCATCGACTACGTCAACGAGCGGGGCGGAGCGTGCATTGCTGCCCACCCCTTCCGCAACAACAACCGGGGGCTGGAGGAGAATCTCCTCACCGTGCGGGGCCTCACCGGCATTGAGGTCCTCAACGGCAGCACCGACCCGGAGGCCAACCGCAAGGCCCTCCGGTACGCCCAGCAATTGGGCATCCAGGGCGTGGGGGCCAGCGACGCCCACAACGTCATCCAGCTGGGGCGGTACGCCACGTGGCTGCCCCAGATGGTGGGCACCATGGAGGAGTTCGTGGCCGCCCTCCGCGCCCAGCAGGCCAAGCCCGCCATCCTCAGCGGATTCCGGGTGGCCGAGACCTTTTAAGGGCGGGGGAGCGCGATGAAAACCGTGCGAACACTGGGAAGCCGCGGGGTGCAGCTGGTGGCCATCGTGCTGCTCTTCTACATCTGCACCCTGCCCATCCTGGGCGTGATTTTTTATGGAGTGTCGGCGGAGGGGGACCCTCTGAAGGCAAAGGACTATCTGCGCCTGCTGGAGCTCTTCCGCAACAGCGTGGGCCTCTCCCTGGCCGTCACGGTGTTGTCGGTGCTGCTGGCCATTCTGGCCACCTTTACCCTCTTCCGGCTGCGCTTCCGGGGGCAGCGGGCGCTGCGGGTGCTGATGCTGACCCCGCTGGTGAATCCCACCTTTGTGGGGACCCTCTCCTTCATTATGCTCTTCGGTAAGCGGGGGCTCATCACCTACCGCCTGCTCCATCTGAGCGTATCCCCCTACGGCTGGCAGGGGGTGCTCATCCTCCAGGTGCTGAGCCTCACCACCATCGCCTATCTGGTGCTCTCCGGCGCGGTGCGCAGCACCGATGTGGCCCTGGAGGACGCGGCCCGCAATCTGGGCACCCCGGAGGGGAGGATCTTCCTGCGGATCACCCTGCCCATGATGCTCCCCGAGATCACCGCCGCGGCGCTACTGGTTTTTCTGGCCTCCATGGCCGATTTTACCACACCGCTGGTCATCGGCGGCAGCTTCCGCACCCTGGCCAGCGATCTGTATGTGCAGATCACCGGGGTATACGATATGCGTATGGCCAGCATCACCGGTATTTTCCTGCTTGCCCCCTGCTTCCTGGCCTTCTGCCTGCAGCAGCGCCTCTCCCGGCGGCGGAAGTACTCCACCGATCAGTCCACCGGACAGAGCATCGAATACGCCTTCGTAGCGCCCTGGGTGAAGCGCCTGCTCATCGCCGGGACCACCCTGCTGATCTCCTTTTTCCTGCTCATCATCATTTTCATCGTGGTGGGAGCCTTCACGGTCAACTGGGGGTATGACTACTCCTTTACCACGGCGAATTTGCAGGAAGTGCTCCTGAAGGACGCCCGGGTCTTTCTCGTGCCCCTGCGCAACAGCGTGATGCTGGCGGTGGTCACCGGCTTAGTCTCCTCCCTCATCGGGGTGACTGTGGCCTACCAGGTCTTTCGGCGCAAGATCCTCTTCCCGGCGCTGGTGGACGGGATCTGCCTCTTTCCGGCGGCGGTGCCCGGTATCCTCTTCGGTATCGGCTACCTGGTCACCTTCAAATACCCCCTGTTCGGCGTGGGCTCGGTGATTTTTCCGGAGGCCCAGGGGATCGTGCTGCTGGGGACGGGGGTCATCATCTACATCATCTGTGTGGCCCGGGACATTAATGTATCCATGAAGTCCTGCTACGCCCTGCTGGAGCACATGGAGCCCGATCTGGAGGCGGCGGCGTACAACCTGGGGGCCAGCCGGGGGCAGACCATGCGCTATGTGATCCTGCCGGTGCTGAAGGACGCCTTTGTCAACGCCTATCTGCGGGTGTTCTCCGGCACCATGACCACCTTGGGCGCTATCGTGTTCCTGCTACTGCCCAGTAACAAGGTCATCATCCAGATCCTCTTCCAGACCATCTCCAGCGAGAAGCTGGGGGTGTCGGCCATCATGGCCCTGATGCTCTCCGGCTTTACCCTGCTGCTGATGCTGCTCTTCTCGCTCATCGCCTACGGTCCGGAGCGCCTGGCCGCATTCAGGAGGAAACGACATGAACATTGAAATGGAAGCCCTCAGCAAGCGCTATGACGCGGTCACCGCTGTGGATCGGGTCTCTCTGACGGTGGAGGACGGGAGCCTTCTGGCCCTGCTGGGGCCTTCGGGCTGCGGCAAGACCACCCTGCTGCGGATGGTGGCCGGGCTCATCCCTGTTACGGAGGGTAGGCTCTCCTTCGGGGGGCGAGACGTGACGGACCTGCCCGCCCAGCAGCGCAACACCGCCATGGTCTTTCAGAACTACGCTCTCTTTCCAAATATGACCGTGGCGGAGAATGTGGCCTTCGGACTGAAGGTGCGCAAGACCTCACGCCAGGAGCAGCGCCGCCGGGTGGAGGAGATGCTCTCCTGCGTGGAGCTGGAGGGGCTGGGGAACCGGCGCATCCAGGAGCTCTCCGGCGGCCAGCGCCAGCGGGTGGCTCTGGCCCGGGCCCTGGTCATCGAGCCGGACATCCTTCTCTTTGATGAGCCGCTGTCCAACCTGGACCAGAAGCTGCGGGTGTCCATGCGCCAGACCATCAAGCGCCTCCAGCGGGAGTTCGGTATCACCAGCCTCTATGTCACCCACGACCAGGAGGAAGCCATGTCCATCGCCGACCGCATCGCTGTGATGGACCACGGGGTGCTCCAGCAGGTAGATGTGCCCCAGGCGCTGTACTTCGCTCCCTGCAACCCCTTTGTGGCCGACTTCATCGGCAAGGCCAACCTCTTCGAGCTGTCGGTAGAGGGAGGGACGGTCACCCTGTTGGGCCGACAGGTCCCCACGCCCTCTGGGGCCACGGGGACGGTGCGGGCCATGCTCCGGCCCGAGCGGCTGTTCTTCTCTGACGAGGGCGTGGAGGGGACCGTCATCTTTGCCGAGGTGCTGGGGCTCATCACCCGCTATCACATCCAATGGGAGGGCCGGGAGCTACTGCTGGATGATGTGAGCCAGGCCGGCGGCCGGGTGCGCCGGTGGGAGAGCGGGTGCGCTTTACCTTCGCGCCGGAATCCCTCTATTTCTTGCCCGAAGCCGCCGAATGATGGAAAAAACGAAGGACCGCCGGGGCTCATATTTTGGCCCTGGCGGTCTTATACTGTGGGGAGGGGGTGGTGCCATGGCCGAAGAGCGGGACGACGCCGCCCTGCGCCTGACGGTATGCGTGCTGCTGGCCGCCGTTCTCTGCTACGGCGGGGCCGCCTGGCTGCGGGAGCACCCCGTGCCGCTGTGGGAGAAGTACGGCCCTTGGCTGGAGGAGCACCCCACCCGCGCGGTGGCGGCGGTGACAGCGGTGCTGTATCTCCTGTCCCGGGGCCTGCCCGGGGAGAGCAACGAATAGCGCAGAAAGACCGGACGGTCCCGGAGGGGACGGTCCGGTCTTTGTCTGTTCAGCTCTCCATGTGCCGGCCCAGAAACCCGGAGATGGTCTGCAAGAGCTTGTACTCCAGCTCGCCGGAGGAGAGCTCCTCCTCATTTCCGGCGAAGAGGACACAACCCAGCACGTCCCCCTCCGACAGCACCGGAGCGGCACAGGCGATGCAGTAGCGGCTGTTTTCTTCACAGACCGGCAGAGCGGTCTGGTCGGCGGAGTGCTGGTAGATGCCCCGCTCGTCCAGGATCTGCTCCAAAGCGGCAGAGATGCGCTTGTCGCTCAGCTCCCGCCGCCCGCTGCCCGCTGCCGCCAGACAGGTGTCCCGGTCGGTGATGACTGCCGTGCGCCCGGTGGCCTTGTTCAGAGCCTCGCACATCTGGCCGGCAAAGTCCCCGAGACCGCCCATCAGAGAGTATTTTTTAAAGATGACCCCGCCGTCCTTGTCGGTATAGATCTCCAGCGGGTCGCCGTCACTGACAACATGGACATGGAACACCTTGTCCGGGCGGCGGTTGGCCGTCTGGACAAGGGTGACGGGCGTGCGCGGTTCCATGTCCGCCTTAAAATTTGCGGCGTCCTCCGGAAAGGCGCCACACCGAAGAAGACCGTCCACGTCGGAGCGGAGCTGGATCTCCAGGTGGTCCTCATAGACCCGAATTTTTTGGAGGATGAGCTGGAGGTCGCTCCGCTCCAGCGCCTCCTTGGCCAGCAGGCCGTCGAACACCTCCCGGGCGGTCTTGGCCGCACGGGTGGCCCGGAGGATGGCGCTGCGTTTGTCCGCGGCCATGGCAAGCTGGTTCTGGATGCCACCGATGCGCCGGGCCAGGTCACTTTCCAGCTCATTGTAGGTCTCCTCCAGCAGCTCCTCCTGCTCCGGGTGCTTCATCAGGTCCCGGATACGCTGGCGCTTGGTAGCCTTCAGCTCGTCCTGGAGGGCCAGCAGCACCTCTCCCAGGTCGGCGGCACTCTGCTCAGTCTTGTCTACATTCTCCTGTTCCTGAGCCAGATCCCGGTTGAGGCGTTCCAGCATGTCACCCGAGCAGTCCCGCACCTTCCGGACATAGGCCTTCAGCAGCTCATCCAGCCGGTCCACCCGAATGTGGTGGCTGGTGCAGCCCTTCCGGCCCCGGCGGTGGTAGGTGCCGCAGGTGTAGGCCGCGCGCAGACCGGTACGGCCCATGGCGAACATGGGCGCGCCGCAGTCGCCGCACTCCAGAAAGCCGGAATACACGTTGTCGTGCTTTTTCTGGCCCCGGTAGTGGGTGGTGGAACGGCTCTCCCGCAGAGAGCGGACCGCGGCGAAGGTGCGGGAGTCGATGATGGGCGGGTGGTGGTGCTCCAGGACAATCTGTTCCGCCTCGTCCCGCTTGATGTCCCTGCCGTTGATTTTCTGCCGGGTGTACTTGCCCTGACGCAGGGTGCCGGTGTAGAAGTCGTTGTCCAGGATACCCTGAACGGTGACGATGGCCCACGTCGGCTTGACGGTGCGCTTGTAGAGCTCTCCGGCGGCCTCCTTCCGCTGCCGCTCGGACATGCGGGGGGTGGGGATCCCCCGGTCGGTGAGGTGGTTGGCGATCTTCTTGTACCCCCAGCCGTCCAGATAGCGCTGGAAGATCTCCTCCACCACCTGGGCCTCGGCGGGGACGATCTCAAATTCCCGGCGCTTGTTGATGAGAT
>DYBS01000076.1 GCA_019418525.1 Clostridiales bacterium | reverse complement strand
GAAGAGGAGAGGCACTATGCGCGTACCAGAGCACTGCACAGCGGATGCGGGGATGTTCTTCGACGGCCATCCGGCGGAGCTGGCGCTGTATGAAGCGCTGTTCCGGCGGATGGACGGGGCGTTTCCGGAGGGAACCGTCAAGGTGCAGAAAAGCCAGATCAGCTTTTACGGCCGGCATCTGTTCGCTGCGGCATCTCTGCCGGTGCGGCGGCGGAAGGACTGGCCGAAGATGTGCCTGATGGTGACCGTTGGACTGCCGTACCGGCTGGACTCGCCCCGGGTGGTGGCGGCCTCGGAGCCGTATCCCGGCCGCTGGACCCACCATGTCTTGGTGACAGAGGCGGACCAGATCGACGAAGAGCTGATGGGCTGGCTGCGGGAGGCATGGGACTTTGCGGAGAGCAAGCGATGAGATACACACGGGAAGAGCTGGCGGAGGCCCGGCGATCCATCGACTCCACCCTGCGCAAGTGTGAGAAGGCGCTGGAGAAGCTGCGACCGGGCACGTCGCCCCACACGCTGACGGTACGGCGCATCCGGGCGTTCCGGATCGCCTTGGCGCTGATCGACCGGGAGATGGACGGGACGGAGATTCCCGGTCCGGAAGGGAAGGAGGACCTATGAGCCACTATGCCTACGGATACTGCGGGATGCCCTGCGCCCTCTGTACCCGCTGCCGGACAGAGGGAAGCAGCCGGTGTCCCGGCTGCTCCTGCGACGGATACTACACCGTGCCCTGCAAGGTCCACCGCTGCGTCCGGGAAAAGGGACTGGACCACTGCGGACAGTGCGGGGACTTCCCCTGCCCGAAGCTGGGGAAGATGGGGGATTTCCGGGACCTGGATACGGGCCGCGTGAAGGAGCGGACCTGCCGGGCCGTGGCGGCGGAGGGCCTGCCCGCCTGGCTGGCGGAGTATGAGGAAAAGGCGGACCTGCTGACGGTGGCGCTGGAGCGGTACAACAACGGCAGGATGAAGCGGTATCTCTGCGAGCTGTTCCTGCAGCAGGACCTGGACACCCTGCGGCGGATCATGGCCCGGGCGGAGGCATTGGAAGGAGCGGATTCCAAGGAGCTGGGCCGGGCCTTCCAGGCGCTGGTGGGGGAGATGCTGGAATCGTGAGCGGGGCGCTGAACAGAAAAAAAGCCACCGGAGCAAATGCTCCGGTGGCTTTGATGTTCGCTTATTCCAGCTCGAAGGCACCAGTGTACAGCTGATAGTACAGTCCGTGCTGGCGGATCAGATCGTCGTGGTCGCCCCGCTCCACGATCCGGCCGTGGTCCAGCACCATGATGGCGTTGGAGTTGCGGACGGTGGAGAGCCGGTGGGCGATGACGAACACCGTCCGGCCATACATCAGGGAGTCCATGCCCTGCTGAACGATGGCCTCCGTCCGGGTGTCGATAGAGCTGGTGGCCTCATCCAGGATCATCACCGGCGGGTCTGCCACGGCTGCCCGGGCAATGGCCAGCAGCTGCCGCTGGCCTTGGGACAGATTGGCGCCGTTGCCGGTGAGCATGGTGTCGTACCCCTGGGGCAGGCGGCGGATGAAGTCGTCGGCATTGGCCAGGGCGGCGGCCGCCTCCACCTCTTCATCCGTGGCATCCAGATTGCCGTAGCGGATGTTCTCCCGGACGGTGCCGGTGAAGAGGTTGGTGTCCTGCAGCACGATGCCCAGGCTGCGCCGCAGGTCCGGCTTGCGGATGTTGTTGATGGAGATGCCGTCGTAACGGATCTTGCCGTCGGCAATGTCGTAGAACCGGTTGATCAGGTTGGTGATGGTGGTCTTGCCGGCGCCGGTGGCACCCACGAAGGCCAGCTTCTGGCCAGGCTTGGCAAAGAGGCTGATGTCGTGGAGGATGGTCTTGCCCTCCTCATAGGCGAAGTCCACATGGTCGAACCGCACGTCGCCGGAGAGCTTGATGAGGTAGTAGTCCTCGCTCTCGACATTCCGGACCGGGCCCAGGATGGGGCGGTAGAAGGCCTTGCCGTGCTCCTGGTATTTCCAGGCCCAGGCCTCGTCTTTTCCAGCCTCGGGGGCCTTCAGCTCCGTGAAGGAGCCGTCCGCCTCTTCCCGCACAGGGACCATCACCATGTCAGTGCTGTGGGGGACCCTCCAGGCCCAGAGGTTGGTGCGCTTCTCGGACTCCTCCAGTTGGTGGCCCTCTTTGTCATAGGACACGTTTACCAGCGTCACAGTGCCGTGGTCCTCCTCCGGCTCCTCGTCCATCAGGGCGAAGATCCGCTCCGCGCCGGCCAGGGCCATGATGATGGAGTTGAACTGCTGGGAGATCTGGTTGATGGGGTTGGAAAAGCTCTTGGACAGCTGCAGGAAGCTGGCAATAACGCCCAGGGTGATGGTGGTGTCCACCCCGCTGAGGGCCAGAGCGCCGCCCACCATAGCCACGATCACGTACTGGACATTGCCGATGTTCACCATGATAGGCATCAGGATGCTGGCGTAGGTGTGGGCTTTGTCCGCGCTGTGGAACATTTCGTCGTTGACCCGGTCAAAGCCGTCCTGGGCCTCCTGCTCATGGCAGAAGACCTTGACCACTTTCTGACCGTTGATCATCTCCTCGATATAACCGTTGAGGGCGCCCAGGGTGCTCTGCTGGCGGAGGAAATAGCGGCCGCTGCGGCCGGCCAGGAACCGTGTCACCACCAGGGCGAAGCAGACGCACACCAGGACCACAACCGTGAGCAGGGCGTTGGTGAACAGCATACCCAGGAAGGTGACCAGGATGGTCATAGAGGAGTTGATGACCTGGGGGATGCTCTGGGCGAACATCTGCCGCAGGGTGTCCACATCGTTGGTGTAGACGCTCATCACGTCGCCGTGGGCGTGGGTGTCAAAATACTTGATAGGCAGGGTCTGCATGTGGCCGAACAGGTCGTCCCGAATGGTTTTCTGTACGCCCTGGGACACCACGATCATGTTCCGGTTATAGGCGTAAGCGCACAGGGCACCCACCAGGAACAGGCAACCCATCATCACCAGGGCCCGCACCAGGCCGGAAAAGTCTGGATCCGCCGCACCCAGCAGGGGGGTGATATAGTCGTCGATCAGACTGCCCAGAAACAGAGAGCCCGCCACGTTGGCGATGGCACTGACCAGAATGCACACCAGAACAATGATGAAGCGGGCCTTGTACCCCCGTTTGATATAGCCCATCAGGCGGCCGACAATGTGCCGGCGATGGCCGGGCGCCTTGGCGCCGCTGCGGATCTGCTTACTGCTCATTGTCACTGCCTCCTTTCATTTGGGACTCATAGGTCTCGCGGTAGATATCACAGGTTTTCAGCAATTCGTCGTGGGTACCCATGGCCACGATCTGTCCGCCGTCCATCACCAGGATCTTGTCGGCGTCCTCGATGGAGGAGACCCGCTGGGCGATGATGAACTTGGTGGTATCCGGGATCTCCTCCAGAAACGCTTTGCGGATCAGGGCGTCGGTCTTGGTGTCCACGGCGGAGGTGGAGTCGTCCAGGATCAGGATCTTGGGGTGCTTCAGCAGGGCCCGGGCGATGCAAAGCCGCTGCTTCTGCCCGCCGGAGACGTTGGAGCCGCCCTGCTCGATATAGGTGTCGTACTTGTCGGGGAACTCCTGGATAAAGGAGTCCGCCTGGGCCAGCTGGCACATCCGGACCATCTCCTCGTCAGTGGCGTCCTTTTTGCCCCAGCGGAGATTATCCTTGATGGTGCCGGAGAACAGCACGTTCTTCTGCAGCACCATGGCCACCTGGTCCCGCAGGGCGTCCATATCGTAGTCCCGGACGTCCGCGCCGCCCACCAGGACGCGGCCCTCAGTGGCGTCGTACAGACGGGGGATCAGCTGGACCAGGGTGGTCTTGGAGGTGCCGGTGCCGCCCAGGATACCTACGGTCTCACCGGACTTCACCGTGAGGTTCACGTTCTTCAGGCACTCCTTGCTGGGGTCCTTGGCGTAGGAGAAGCTGACGTTCTCAAACACCACGGAGCCGTCCTTGACCTCTTCGATGGGCTGGGAGCCGTTCTTCAGATCGCTCTCCTCGTTCAGGATCTCTGTGATCCGCTCTGCGGAGGCCCGGGCCATGATGATCATAGTCAGTACCATGGAGAGCATCATCAGGCTCATCAGCATCATCATGATGTAGCTGAACATACTGGTCAGCTGGCCGGTGGTCATGCTGCCGCCCACGATCAGGTTGGCGCCGATCCAGGACACGGAGATCATGCAGGCATACACACAGATCTGCATCAGAGGCATATTGAAGGCCAGGATGCGCTCCGCCTTGGAGAAGTCCATGTAGATCTCCTGGGAGACCTTGCCGAACTTCTCTACTTCATGGTCCTCCCGAACAAAGGACTTCACCACCCGGATGCCCAGCAGGTTCTCCTGCACCACGTTGTTCAGGTGGTCATAGCGCTTGAAGACCCGTTCAAAAATGGGGTGGGCCCTGGTCATGATGAGCGCCAGGCCGATGCCCAGGATCGGGATGACCACCAGGAAGATCAGTGCCAGCTTGGGGTTGATGCGCAGGGTGAGTACCCAGGCGCAGATCAACATGATGGGGGACCGGACCGCGATACGGATGACCATCATAAAAGCCATCTGGACGTTGGTCACGTCTGTGGTCAGGCGGGTGATGATGCCGCTGGTGGAGAACTTGTCAATGTTGGCAAAGGAGAACTTCTGGACATTCCGATACATCTCCCGCCGCAGATTCCGCGCGAAGCCCGTAGAGGCCTTGGCGCCGAAACGGCCGGACAGTCCGCCGCAGATCAGCGCCAGAACAGCCATTCCCACCACGGTGAGGCCGTAGGCGGCAATATGGTGCATGCTGCCGGCCTTGACCCCCTCGTCCAGCAGCTTGCCGGTCATCAGGGGGATCAACACGTCAAACGCCACTTCGCCGATGACGAAGATGGGCGTCAGGATGGTGGCTGGCCAGAACTCCTGAATACAGCTGGCCAGGCTCCTTTTTTTCTTCATAGAATACCTCCTTGTGTCTTTGCTGTGCCGGGGGGAAGCGATTGAGCCGCTTCCCGGCGGGGCCCGGTTGGTCAAATGAGATTTTGCTTCAGCTTTTCCGCGATGGCCAGGAACTGGTCAATCTCCTCCTGAGAGATGCCTCTGGTCAGCGTCGCCTCTGTGGCGGCGATCCGCCGCTCTGCCTCCTGATTCAGCGCCTGCGCCCGGAGTGTGGGCGTGATCCGCTTCATCCGGGCGTCCCTGACCCCCATAGAGCGCTGGACGAGGCCCTCGTCCTCCAGCCGCTTCAGCAGCCGGGAGGCGGTGGAGCTGCGGATGCAGAGGGCGCGCTCCAGATCCTTTTGATAGATTTCCCGGCCCTGGCTGTGGCAGAGATAACCGATCAAAACGCCCTCGATCTCCGTCAGCATGCTCTGGGGATGGTCGGCAGGCCCCCAAAGCCGTCTGCGCAGGAGATTGGACAGTGCCTTGATCTCATACCCGACGTACCGCTCATGCTGCATGGAAACACCTCCTCCAACTGAACAGGATTATATTTTAGTTAGCAAACTAGCAAATGTCAAGAAGCAATCTGCCAAAATTTCTACGGGTCTTCCTTTAAAATTCGGCAGGCACCGAAAGAGAAGGAGGCGCCCCACACCGAAGGGCGGGGCGCCTCTGAAAAAACGGGTTGGAGGCTGCTGTTCAGCGGCCGCCCCGGGGGCGGTCCGGCAGGAAACAGAGGCAACCGGCCTGACGGCTGGCGTTCAGGTCGATGAGCCGCTGGTTGGAGCTGCCCCGGAACCGGAGGGTCAGGTCCTTCAGCTCCTCTACGAAGCGGCCGTCCACCAGCACATCCAACAGGGAGAGCATCTCGTCTGTCACCTCGCAGCGGGGATGAGTGCCGTCCGAGGTAAGCTCCTCATAGGTGAAGCCGGAGAAGCCCCAGATGGTCTTGTCCGGATACATCTGCCGGACCCGCCGGAGAAAGGGCACCAGGGCCCGCTGGTTCTCCGGTTCAAAGGGCTCGCCCCCCAGCAGTGTCAGGCCGTTGATGTAGACAGGGGAGAGCAGGGAGAGCAAATAATCCTCCGTCTCGGTGGTAAAGGGCTGGCCGTAGCAGAAGTCCCAGGTTTGGGGCTGAAAGCAGTTCTTGCAGTGATTGGTGCAGCCGGAGACGAACAGGGTGACCCGCACTCCCTCGCCATTGGCAATGTCGCAGTTTTTGATCTCACCGTAGTACATGACAGCCCTCCTGCTATTCCTCAAAATGGGCGCCCGCAGGCGCCCATTTGAGTTTGATCGTTTTTCCCGGGGACATGCGCCTCGGGAAAAACACCGCTCAGTTTGTAAGTGTGCGAGCGAAGCGAGTGCGCGCACAAACTGCAATCTCTTCGTTCAAAAGGCTTTGCCTTTTGAACGAAATATTTTACAGGTGCAGCACCCGGTCCCGGATCTCCTGAGTCCGGCCCTGGTTCCAGAACTGGGTTCCGATGTAGCCGCAGGTCCGGCGGGCCACATTCATCTTGTCCTGGTCTGTGTTGCCGCACTGGGGGCACTTCCAGATCAGCTTGCCGTTCTCCTCCGCGATCTGGATCTCGCCGTCCCAGCCGCACACCTGGCAATAGTCGGACTTGGTGTTCAGTTCGGCGTAGATGATGTTTTCATAGATGAACTTCATCACCTGGAGCACCGCCTCCAGGTTGTTCTGCATGTCCGGCACCTCCACGTAGCTGATGGCGCCGCCGGGAGACAGGGCCTGGAACTGGGCCTCAAACTTCAGCTTGTCGAAAGCGTTGATATCTTCTGTCACATGGACGTGGTAGCTGTTGGTGATGTAGCTCTTGTCAGTGACGCCCTCGATGATGCCGAAGCGGCGCTGCAGGCTCTTGGCAAATTTATAGGTGGTGGACTCCAGAGGCGTACCGTAGAGGGAGAAATCGATATCGCTCTCCTCCTTCCACTTCCTGCAGGCGTCGTTCATGTACTGCATCACCTGCAGGGCGAAGGTGGTGGCGGAGGGGTCCGTATGGCTCTTGCCGGTCATGTACTTCACGCACTCGTAGAGGCCGGCGTAGCCCAGGGAGATGGTGGAGTAGCCGTGGTAGAGCAGCTTGTCGATGGTCTCGCCCTTCTTCAGCCGGGCGCAGGCGCCGTACTGCCACAGAATCGGGGCCACGTCGGAGAGAGTGCCCTTCAGCCGATTGTGCCGGCACATCAGGGCACGGTGGCACAGCTCCAGGCGTTCGTCAAAGATCTTCCAGAACTTGTCCAGGTCGCCGCCGGAGGACAGGGCCACATCGGGCAGATTGATGGTCACCACGCCCTGATTGAAGCGGCCGTAGTACTTGTGCTTGCCAGGCTCATAATTGCCGGCGTTTGCGATGTTGCCGATGCCGGCATCTGTGAAGCGGTCCGGCGTCAGGAAGGAGCGGCAGCCCATGCAGGTATACACATCGCCCTTCAGCTCCAGCATTTTCTTGGCAGAGATGTAGTCGGGCACCATCCGGCGGGCGGTGCACTTGGCCGCCAGCTTGGTCAGGTAATAATAGGGGGAATCCTCGTGGACGTTATCCTCCTCCAGCACATAGATCAGCTTGGGGAAGGCGGGAGTGATCCACACGCCCTTTTCGTTCTTCACGCCCTGGTAGCGCTGCTCCAGGGTTTCCTCAATGATGAGGGCCAGATCCTTTTTCTCCTGCTCATTCTTGGCCTCACCCAGGTACATGAACACCGTCACGAAGGGGGCCTGGCCATTGGTGGTCAGCAGGGTCAGCACTTGGTACTGGATGGTCTGGACGCCGCGGCGGACCTCATCCCGCAGACGGGTCTCCACCAGCTCCTCGATCTTCTCCCGGGTGGGCCGGATGCCCAGGGCCTCCATCTCCTGCTCCACCAGCCGGCGGATCTTCTTCCGGCTCACATCCACGAAGGGGGCCAGGTGGGCCAGGGAGATAGACTGCCCGCCGTACTGGTTGGAAGCCACCTGAGCGATGATCTGAGTGGCAATGTTGCAGGCGGTGGAGAAGCTGTGGGGCCGCTCGATCAGGGTGTCCGTGATGACGGTGCCGTTCTGAAGCATATCCTCCAGATTCACCAGGTCACAGTTGTGCATGTGCTGGGCGTAGTAGTCCGAGTCATGGAAGTGGATGATGCCCTCCCGATGGGCCTCCACGATGTCGGCGGGCAGCAGCAGCCGCTCGCTCAGGTCCCGGGAGACCTCGCCGGCCATGTAGTCCCGCTGGGTGGAGTTCACCACCGGGTTCTTGTTGGAGTTCTCCTGCTTGGCCTCCTCGTTGCAGCACTCGATGAGGCTGAGGATCTTCTCGTCGGTGGTATTGCTCTTGCGGACCAGAGAGCGGACATAGCGGTAGGTGATGTAGTTCTTGGCCACCTCATAGGCCCCGTGAGCCATGATCTGGGACTCCACCAGGTCCTGAATCTCCTCCACAGAGGGGGAGCGGTTCATCTTCTGACAGCTGAGTTCCACGGACTCCGCGATCCGCTGGATCTGGACCGGGGTCATCCGGGCGTCCTCCTCGATAGTGTTGTTGGCCTTGGTGATGGCGGCGATGATCTTCGTGATGTCGAAGATGACCTCCGTGCCGTTCCGCTTCATGACTTTCATGGGACTCTCCGCCTCTCTTGTAGAATCAATCTCAATTGTAATATATCTAGTAAGCATTGTTATCATACCACACTAGATATGGGATGAAAAGTTGCATTTACCATAGTGTCTTCCAAAATTCGGCGAGGAAATTTGTGCGTTCCGGAGAAAAGCTGTCGATGCGGAAAAACCGCCCCGTGCGGCAGGGCGCGGAGCGGTCGGGATCCGGAGAACAGTCAGGTCAGCTCTGTGTATTTGGCGGCGCTGCCCCGGGCCTTTTCCACCGGGTACTTGGCGGCGTTCTGATCCACCTTGGCGTTCAGGATCTCATCCAGATCCAGGCCGCACACATCGGCCATCAGGACGCAGTAGCTCAGCACATCCGCCAGCTCCTCCCGGATGCGGCCCAGCTTGTCCCGGCATTCCAGGTCCGCGCCGCTCCACTGGAATATCTCCAGCAGCTCCGCCGCCTCCAGGGACAGGGAGATGGCCAGGTCCTTGGGGGTGTGGAACTGCCGCCACTCCCGGTCGTCCCGGAACTGGATCACCCGACGGATCGTCTCATCCCGCAGCATGGATGTCAACTCCTTTTCCATAAAATCAGCATTCACTCCGCCCGGACAGCCCAGCGCAGCTTGGTGGAGTGGGCCCGGGGGTTCCGGCGGCACTCCTGGGGCTGTC
>DYBS01000075.1:8481-9366 GCA_019418525.1 Clostridiales bacterium | reverse complement strand
TGAAAAAAGAGGCGTTTACGGTGCTCTGCCGGGCAAAGACCTTCAAGTATGAGGACGCGGTGGCCCAGGTTCCCCAGTTCTGGGCGGAGCACTTCGCCGCAGGCGGTGCCGATGTGGTGTGCGGCATGTACGGCATCAACCTGGACGAGAGCATGGGCGGCAACGAGTTTGAGTACCTCATTGCCGACAACTAAGATCCCGCCAAGGAGGTCCCGGACGGCTTCAACACCCGCACCATCCCGGCCCACACCTGGGCGGTGTTCCCCTGCACCGGCCGGATGCCCCAGGCGCTCCAGGGCCTGAACCAGCAGATCTTCTCCCAGTGGCTGCCTACGAACCCTGACTACAAGATCGCCGCCGGTATCAATGTGGAGCTGTACAGCGACGCCAGCAAGTTTGAAAGCGGCACCCAGGACCAGGACTACTACTGCGAGATCTGGATCCCGGTGGAAAAGAAGTAAACCGGAAGGATTCCATCCGAGCCGCAATTCTGATACAATGGGTATCCGGATTGCGGCTCTTTCTGAAGGATACAATTCCTGAAATCAGCACGAAGGCCCACGGGTGTTGTTCTCTTTTCGCCCTGAATCCCTTATGATCTTATCAGCAGCTGCGAAGAATGGATCATAAGAGGAGATCATCATGAACACGGATAAAATTTTTGCGGAAGCCATCGCCAATGAGTACGCCCCCAAGGACACCTCCAAGGTCGTCGCACTGAGAAAGCTGGATTGGAAAGCGAAGCGCTCGGCGACCCTCTTCGCCTATGGCTTCGGGATCGGGATGGCCCTGGTCCTTGGTTTGGGGATGTGCCTCTCCATGCAGGTGATCGGCGGGGGCGGCGTCCTGATGACGGGCGCCGGGATCCTTCTGGGGGTTCTGGGC
>DYBS01000075.1:0-8471 GCA_019418525.1 Clostridiales bacterium | reverse complement strand
GTGGGTCTGAACTACCCCATCTACAAGAAGCTTCTCCGGACCGGCAAAGAAAAGTACGCCTTTGAGATCATGCAGCTGGCCCGGGAAATCAGCGAATCGGCCGATTAAATCAGGAGGAGGGCGGCAGATGAACAAGTCCGAAAGCAAATACTTCAATACCGCCCTTCGGATGGACGAGGCGCTCCTGGCCCTGCTGGAGGAGAAGGACCTGGAATATATTACGGTAAAAGAGCTCTGCCGCCAGGCCGGCGTGAACCGCTCCACCTTTTACCTGCACTATGAGACCATTTCCGACCTGGTAAACGAGACCTTGGAGATGGTCAACCAGCGATTCCGCTCCTATTTTCCCCAGCGGGAAGAAGAGATTTTGGACAATATGGGCACCCGGGAGCGGGAGGACCTGGTACTGGTCACCCGGGACTATCTTCTCCCCTATCTCCGCTTCATCCGGGACAACAAAAAGGTCTACCAGGCGGCCTTCCGGAACCCGAGCAGCATGGGGGCTCATACACGATATGGGGAACTCAAGCAGCAGATCCTCGGCCCCATTCTGGAGCGTTTTGAGATTCCCGCCGCCCACCGTCCCTATTACATGGCCTACTATGTGGAGGGTATCATCGCGATTGTCAAGGAGTGGCTGCGGCAGGACTGCGCCGATGAGGTGGAGATGATTGCCTGCATCATCGAGTCCTGTGCGCGGCCCAGGAATCGCAGCGAGAAATAAAGAAAAGCACATCGGACAGACGGCCATTTGACCATCCTCCGATGTGCCTTTTTATGCCTTTACCGGCAACCGCAGCTCACACCGATAGGGCGTGCCGCTGGGAAACTCCGCCTTGCCCCCATGGGCGGCGGCGATCTGAGCTACCAGCTTTAAGCCGGTTCCGTGGGCGGCCCCGCCGTCGGGCTCCAGCGGACAGGAAGAATCCGGCTGGATCGGTTCCGCCGCGGCTCCACCCTCTACCCACAGGATGAGTTCCCGGCCCTCTGCCCTGGCTCCCAGACGGATGGTGCAGCGGGGGGCGTTGTGGCGCACGCAGTTGGTGAGCAGATTGTTTACCGCCCGCCGCAGCAGGAAGGGGTCGGCCTCCATCTCCGGCAGAGGCGTCTCCGGCAGTTTCATCTCAAAATCAAAGCCGGAGCCCATGCCGCCGTTAAGGAAATCGGCTGCTGTCTGCCGCAGAAAGGCCGCAGGCTGGATGGTCTCCTTCCGCAAGGCCTGCATCTCGCAGTCCAGACGCATGGTCAGGTTCAGGTCATTCACCAGATCCCGAATGACCTGGCTCTGGGCCCGGATGGCGGAGGACTGGCGCTTATGCTCCGGCGGCAGGTCCGGGGCCTCCTCCAACTGGGCGGCGTAGCCCATGACCACCGACAGCGGCGTGCGGATGTCGTGGGAAACGCCGTTGATCCAATTGGACCGGGCGGCGTCCCGCACCTGTTGATCCTGTCGGAACCACCGGCCCACCGCCAGCCAGGTAAGGCCCAGCACGCCGCCCAGGGCCAGCAGGAAAAAGACCAGGAACCAAACGGGCGTCTGATACATAGCCTGCATGCTTACGGCAATGTCGTGCTTCCACACGCTTCCCTTGGGGGAGCCCACCACCAGAAGCCCATCCTCCCGCACCCAGCTCTGGACCGGGTAGTCGCTGAGATACCAACGGGTAAACGCAGCCACATCGGAGACCGTGTACTGCTCCGGCACGTCCTCCGGCTTGCGGAGGGACCACACCACCTGTCCCTCCTGGTTCAGCAGCATGGCCCAGCGGTCCTCCTCCAGCAGCTCGTCCCCGGTGAAGGAATAAGTCGTCCCATCCCAGACCAGGGCATCGGAGAGCTGCGCCATAGGCGTACTCCAGTCCCGGCCGCCGTTTGAGTTGTAGTAGACGAAGGCGAACAGCCCCACCAGCGTCACCACGGCGATGAGGAGCGCCGAGGCCGTCACCAGCATAGCACCTTTCCAGAAACTGCGCAGCTTCATATCGTCTCCTCCCGCCGGAGCCGGTAGCCCAGGCCGCGCACCGTCAGCAGAAATTTGGGATGGGATGGGTCCACCTCCACCTTCTCCCGCAGCCGGCGGATGTGGACCATGAGGGTATTCTCATAACCCACCAGAGGCCCGTCCCACAGTGCCGAGCACAGGGCGTCGATGGTGACGATGTTTCCCCGGGCCTCCCACAGTTTGCGGAGCAGCGCGAACTCCTTGGCGGTGAGGGCAGTCTCCTGGCCGCCCCGGCGGACGGTCCCCTTGCCCCAGTCGATCTCCATGTCTCCCAGTTTGGCCGCATCACTTTCCTCCCGGTAGACCCGGCGCAGCACCGCCCGCAGGCGGAGCAGCAGCTCCTGGGGCAGAAAGGGTTTGGTGATGTAGTCGTCCGCGCCCAGCCCCAGGCCGCGGAGCCGGGCCTCATCCTCATCCCGGGCGGAGAGGAACAGCACCGGCACATCCCGGATCTCCCGGAGCTTCCCGAAAAGAGAGAACCCGTCCCCATCGGGGAGCATCACATCCAGCAGCACCGCGTCCGGGGGTGCTGTGCGAAACTGTTCCAGCGCCTGGGCACAGGAGAGTGCCCCGTCCGTCTCATAGCCCGCCTGGGTCAGGATCTCCCACACCATACTCTGGAGAGCGGGCTCGTCGTCGACGATCAAAATACGATAGGCCATATGGCTGGCCTCCTTTGTGTTCAGCTAGTTCCATTATAGCCGCTCTTTTCGCTCCGTCCAGCCCTGGGAACAGAAGTAAGGTAATCGTAAGGCTCTCTTCATGGGCGTGTAAGGCAAGACCGATAAGATAGACAGCACAAGGAGGTCTTGCCATGAACATCATCGAGACGCACGATCTGTGCAAGCAATACGGCAGTGCCCTGCGGGTGGCCCATCTGGATCTCAGCGTGCCGGAGGGCAGCGTCTACGGGTTTCTGGGCCCCAACGGAGCGGGAAAGTCCACCACCCTGAAAATGATCCTGGGCCTGGTGCGCCCCACGGCGGGCAGTATCCGGGTGCTGGGAAAGAGCATGGACGAGAAAAATCGTCTGCCGGTGCTGCGGCGGGTGGGGAGCCTCATCGAAAGCCCCAGCTATTACGGCCACCTGACCGGCGAAGAAAACCTGCGCATCGTCCAAACTCTCCGGGGTGTGCCGGAGCGCAACATCCGGGAGGTGCTGCAGATCGTCCGGCTGGACGGCCAGCGGGGCAAGAAGGTGGCCCATTACTCCCTGGGCATGAAGCAGCGGCTGGGACTGGCGGCGGCTCTGCTGGGATATCCCAAGCTGCTCATTCTGGACGAACCCACCAATGGCCTGGACCCGGCGGGCATTCAGGAGATGCGGGAGCTGATCTGCGACCTGCCCGGCCGATTCGGCATGACGGTGGTGGTGTCCAGCCACCTTTTGAGCGAGATTGACCAGATGGCCGACCATGTGGCCATCATCCGGGAGGGGGAACTGGTATTCCAGGACACCCTGGAGGCCCTCCACGGCCGCAGCTGCCACCATCTGGCCCTGCGGACCACCAACAATGCGGTGGCCCGCAAGCTGCTGGTCGAGAAGTCGGTGCCCTGCCAGGAAGAGGAGGGCTATCTGATCCTGCCCATCCTCACCGACGAGGTCGCCGCCCAGCTCACCCGTTTCCTGGCGGAGAGCCGCCTGGGTGTGGTGCGGCTGGAGGAGCGGCAGAAGAGCCTGGAGGATATCTTCCTGGAGCTGACGGGAAAGGCGGCGAGCCTGTGAACCTGCTGAAGTTGGAGTTTTACAAATGCCGTCGGCGGAAGATCGTCCTGGTGTGCGCCGCCGTGCTGGCAGTGGAATTGATCTGGATGGGGGCATTCTTCACCCGGCAGGACGCCGAGGATCTGAAGTGGGGCTGGATGCTCCTGCTCTACAATCTGGCCATGGTGGACGCCATCGTCCTGCCTCTCAGTGTGGCCACACTGGCCAGCCGCAGCTGCGAGCTGGAGCACAAGGGCAACACCTGGAAGCTGCTGGAGACCATGGCGTCGCCGGGCAGGCTCTACGCCGCCAAGCTGGGCTGGGGTGCCCTGGTTCTGGCCTTCCTGCTGGCCGTCCGCTCGGGGCTTTTTTTGGTGGTCGGGATTGTGCAGGGCTTCCAGGGTGCGATTCCATGGGGGCGGTTCGGTCTGTTTACCCTGATCTCCTGGGTGGTCAGTATGATGGTCTACGCTCTCCAGCAGGGGTTGTCCCTGCGCTTTGCCAACCAGGCCGCCGCCCTGGTGTGCGGGATCTCCGGTAGCTTCCTGGGCATCCTCTCCATGCTGTTTCCTCCGGCGCTCATCCGGTGTGTGCCCTGGGGATACTACGGTCTCATGTCCCTGGTGGGCATGGACTGGAACTCCGTCACCCGGGTGACCAAGTTCCACTGGCAGTGGCCCCAACCCCTGGACATCATTCTGCTGCTGATCTGGGCGGCGGTATTCCTTATCGTGGGCCGGACCCTGTTCGTACGGAAGGAGGTGTGAGGTATGTTGCTGCGTTGTCTGAACGCGGAACTGCAAAAATGCCGCCGCTCTCCGGTGTGGCTGGCCTTTCTGGTTCTGCCCATTTTCCCCGCTATTCTGGGCACCGGGAATTACCTGGAGAACATTGAGGTGCTGGACAATGCCTGGTACAGCCTGTGGAGCCAGCACACTCTGTTCTCCTCTATGTTCTTTCTGCCCGCTCTGCTGGGGGTGTTTTGCGCCTGGCAGTGGCGGTTGGAGCACACCGACCACAACTGGAACAGCTTTCTCACCGCGCCGGTACCAGTAGGGGATCTGTACGCCGCCAAGCTGATTCTGGCCGCCGTGGTGTCCCTGCTGTCCCAGGCGTGCATCGGCGTTTTGTTTCTCCTCAGCGGGAAGATCGCGGGCCTCTCCGGGCCGGTGCCGCCGGAGCTTCCGGGGTGGCTGCTCTGTGGGACGCTGGGGGGCGTCTCGGTCTGCGCGGTACAGCTCTTTTTCAGCCTGGTGTTCCGCGCCTTTGCCCCGCCGGTGGCCTTCGGACTGGTGGGCGGCATTCTGGGCCTGATGTTCGTCGCTCAGGGGTGGGGCTATGGGTTTCCCTACTCCCTGCTGTGCCTGGGGATGCGGGCCAACAACCCCCAGATGGAGCTGGATCTGCCGACCTTTGTGCTCTCGGCCCTGATCTACACCACGATATTTTCGTTTCTCTCCCTGCGCTATCTCCGGCAGCGGGAGATCGCGGCAGAATAAGAACAGGCCCCCGGCTTTTCGCCGGGGGCCTGTCTCATCTTTATTTTGCCAAATGCACTATGGCGTCCCACAGGAAACGGGAACAACCGGGGAGTCGCTTATCATAGTAGGCAGTAAAGCGCTCGTCCATCACATAGGCCCCGCGATCCCCCGGTGTTTGGTCGGATCATACCGGTTCACGGTAGATAGTCCATGCTCTCCGACCGGTAGTTGCCCTCAAACGGCTCGTCAAAGTTTGCATCCTTTAGAACAGTCCGGAAGGTGTACAGGTTCTGCCATAGAATCCCTTAAGGACAAGCGCTGCAATCCTATGGACGGCGAGAACGCTGCTGAGGATCTGCTTTCCGTGATTGATGGCAAGGCACAGACCTATGACAAGAAAGATGAGCTTTGATCCATAATAGCCAGGAGATAAATTGTATGATCAAAAAACGCATAGCAATATCCGGTGCCCTCAAAAGCAGAAGCAAGCAGCGGATGGAGTACGCCGAATGGCGCAATTGATATCTCCATTGCAGAACGGGGATTACACTGACCATGGTGCTGCGATGATGAAGACTATCCAGCAAATTTTACCGCGATTCGATCGCCCACTACAATGGTTTACCTGGGCTATGGGTACATCGATTTCCCCTCCGTGAAGAACCCCTGGGAGATCTTTACATACCTGCCCTTTGAAACTTGAAACGATTGTCTCCACACGCCAGAACTGATGGCAGCGACAAAATACTGGCTTGAGCAATATGGCGCGGTGCGGCATATGCTGTACTCATCACGAAATTTGACAAAGACAGGGAATGGGAATACAGTAAATGAAAAAAGATCCTCTGTGGGCATTGCTCACGGTAGGAGAAAGGAGAGGCCGAATGTATGGAGAAGGATGAAGTAATCGCACTGCTGCCCCGCTGTCTGGCAGGGGACAGCGAGGCAAGGGAGGCTCTGGTGCTGGCTGTCCAGAACCGGGTGTTCTACCACTGCAAGAAGATGCTGCGCAACGAGGATGACGCTCTGGACGCCACCCAGGAGATTTTAATTACTGTGCTGACTAAGCTGGATAGCCTGAAGGAGCCAGCGGCCTTCTGGGGCTGGTTGAGCACTATAACGGCCAACTACTGCCGCAATACGCTCCGGCGAGGACCCAGGGAGGTGCAGATCCCAGAGGATGAAGAGGGAAACAGTCTGCTGGATACCTTCGAGACCCTGGACGAACAGACTGTCCCCGATAAGGCCATGGACAGCGAGGAGAGCCGGCGGATGATCATGGGCCTCATCGACGGTCTGCCGGAGGCCCAGCGGCTGTGTGTGCTGATGTACTACTACGACGAGATGGGGGTCAAGGACATCGCCGCCGCCTTGGACACTTCCGAGGGCACCATCAAAAGCCGCCTCAACTATGCCCGCAAGGCCATCAAGGATGGTGTGGATCGCTATGCTGCCCAGGGGGTCAAGCTCTACGGCCTGGCTCCGCTGCCTTTCCTGGCGTATCTGCTCAAGCAGGATGCGCTCCTGAGTGGGATGACCGCCGCCCAGAGCAACGCCTGTGCCCAGGCGGTGCTGGCTGGGAGCTCCGCTGCTGCCAGCGGGGCTGCCGCCGCTGCCGGTACCTCCGGCACCACGGCGGGAGCCGTCGGTTCCGCTGGGAAAACCCTCACGACCACGCTCCTGGCCCACAAAGGACTTACCGCCGTTGTGGCTGGCGTGGTGTTGGCGGGGGTTATCGGCGGTACCGTTGCACTCGCGCAGCCGGAGAGCCCTCCGTTGGAGTCCACTCCGACTCCTGGGATGGAGGTGGCTGCAGCCGTATCGGTTCCCACGCCTACGACAGCCGTTCCAACGGTGTTCCCTATGGCCACACCTACGCCCACGGTCGTATCAACGGGCTCCGCGACACCCACACCTACGGGGACTGCTGTCCCGACAACTACGCCTGCGGTTACGTCTACACCGGCGCCGACACCGCCCCCTGTAACAACTGTAACAACTGCGCCCAAACCAGAATCACAACCGGTACAGCCTCCTCAGGTAACGCTGCAGTATACCTCCTACTCTGCCGGGTATGGGGCGACAGCAGTCTCCCCTATTACAGGCTATTCTGGGCATACCCGTTCAGAAGATATCCTCTATACCGCATCGGATCCTTCTGTCATAGAGGTTGAGAAAAGGAGTGGGTCGGCGATCATCACACTACTGAAGCCGGGGCGGGCCGACCTCATCATCACCTTCCCACAGGACAATAACTATCAGCTCCGCATCCCCTTCACGGTCGAGGATCATTTTCAATGGGACTACACCATCGGGTCGCCAGTGATGACCTTAGAAGCCGGTCAGACACGGGTGGGAGGGGTGACCAGTGATGCCCTCTACCAGGGAACGACGCTTGACTATGTGACATGGACCAGCAGTAACCCCTCTGTTGCACAGGTTCCGACCCAAACGGATCGGCCATCGTGCGTGGTTTCTGCCATATCGCCCGGAACCGTTACGATTACCGGTACGGTCCATTTCACGCTGACCCAGACAGGCCATACAATGACGGACACCATCTCCTTTCAGGTGGTTGTGGAACCGGATTCTGGCCCCATCGTTGCGTCATGATGGGCATTAGGTGCGCTGACGCGGCCAGGGGGCCCGGACATTTTGTCCGGGCCCCCTGGCCGCTTTTGCGTGTTTCAAGGGCAGTGGTTTAACTCATAGCATCCGCCAGCCGGCAGAGGACGACAGCGGCCTCCGCCCGAGTCATGCTCTGGTCAGGCGCAAAGGTGCCCTGAGAGGTACCGGTGATAATGCCCAGAGCGTACACCGTACTGACAGCGTCCCGGTACTGGTCCTGGATGCGGGTCCAGTCGTCGATTTTGGCCTGGGCAGCCGCCTTCTCAGACTCAGTGACGGTGAAGTTCTGATCCTTCATCAGGTTGGAAATGGCCAGCGCCATGTCCCCCCGGGAGATGGCGGGAGAGAGATACTGGGAGGCCCAAGTGCCGTAGGCATCCAGGAAAACACCGGCAGCGGTCCCGTCCAGAACGCCGTGCTGATAGGCGGCGGTGCAGGGGGCGTACCACCAGTCCGAATCGGGGTGGGCAGCGGTCGCCGCCGCGGTGTCCTCAGGGTAGAAGACCCGGCCCAGTAGGGTGAAGAACTCGTAGCCGCTCAGGGTCCCGCCGGGGTTGAACTTACCGCCGCCTACACCACTGATCCACCCCTCGCCAGCCGCCCGCTGGATAACGTCATAGGCCCAGTGGGAGGCGGGCACATCGGAAAAGACGGC
>DYBS01000074.1:336-9546 GCA_019418525.1 Clostridiales bacterium | reverse complement strand
CAACGGCACCGTGCTCCGCATTCTGGAGCTCCAGGCGGTGGGGAAGAAGCGGATGAAAGCCGCCGATTACCTGCGAGGCAACCCCATCCAGCCTCAGAAATAAGGGATGGAGCGGTTTTGGATGCTGTGGGACGTGGTGGTCAGCCTCCTGGTGGTGGGGCTTGGCCTCTCCCTGGTGCTGCGGTGGGCCTCCGCCTGCGGCGCGCCGCTGGGAGAGCGCTTCCGTGCTCCCGCCTTGGCCGAAAAACACGGCTGTGAGGTGGACCGCCGCACCTGCCTTCAGGTCTTTGGCGCGGCCCTGGGCGTGCGCCTTGCCGTCTTTCTGCTGGGTGCCCTGCTGGCCGCTCTGATCGGTGAGCTGGAAGGGAAGGGGCTCCTGGGCATCTGGGAGCGCTGGGACGGATGGCACTATGTCCGGCTGGTGGAGCTGGGCTACGATGGCTATGCGGAGAACGGACAGCACCTTTTCCTGGTCTTTTACCCCCTCTATGTCTGGATCACTCGTCTGGTGCGCCTAGTGGTGGGGGATACCCTGGTGTCCGGGCTTCTGGTGTCCTGGTTGAGCTACGCCGGCGGGTGTGTGTACCTCTTCCGCCTGACCGCTTTGGACTACGGAAAAGAAGTGGCGTGGCGGACCGTGTGGTACCTCTCCATCTTCCCCTACGCCTTCTTTTTCGGCTCCATGATGACCGAGGGACTCTTTTTCCTCACCACCGCCGCCGCTCTCTGGCACATCCGCCGCCATCAGTGGTACGCCGCGGGGCTGTGGGGCGTGCTGGCCGCCCTTACCCGGATGCACGGCCTGCTCCTCATCGGGGCGGCCGCCGCCGAGTTGTGTGTGGAACAGCGGCTCTTCGCCCCAGACGGGCGGAACCTCTGGGCGCGGGTCAAGGGTATCTTACGAAAACTCCCCGCGCTGCTGCTGCCCCTGCTGGGAGCGGCGGGGTACCTGCTCCTCAACTACGCGGTGGACGGAGATTCCTTCGCCTTCACCATCCACCAGAAGCACTGGTCCCAGGGATTTCTGTGGATCTCCCGCACTCTGGCCTATCTGGTGCGCAACGCCCTGACCTATCCCACAGTGTCGGTGCGGTGGGAGCTTTGGATCCCCGAGGTGCTGCTCTTCCCGCTCTTTTTCGCCCTCCTCTGGTGGGCGGGGAAGAAGTGCCGCAGCGCCTGGACCCTCTACGCCTATGTCACCCTTGTTCTGGATTACTCTCTGTCTTGGCTGCTCAGCGCCGGGCGCTATCTCTCCTGCGCCCTGCCCTTTTTCCTCTTCGCCGCGCTGCTCACCGACGGGAAGCCCCGTTGGTCGGCGGCCCTGAGCGCCGGGATGCTGGTGTGTTTTGTGCTGCTCCTGACCGGGTATCTGGCAGGGGGACAGATCATGTAACTCACAGGAGGATATCATGCCCTTTTTCTACTATGTGGACCCCTATTACTGGATGCTGCTGGTGCCCGCCATGCTCATCGCCGGCTGGGCCCAGCTGCGGGTGAGCTCCACCTTCCGCCGCTACTCCACGGTCTATGCCCGTCGGGGCTACACCGGCGCTCAGGCCGCTGAGGAGGTGCTGCGGGCCAATGGCGTCACCGGCGTGCGGATCGAGCGGGTGAGCGGTCATCTCACCGACCACTTTGACCCACGGACCAATATCATCCGCCTCTCCGACAGCGTCTACGGCTCCAACAGCGTGGCCGCCATCGGGGTGGCCGCCCATGAGGCCGGGCACGCCGTGCAGTACGCCGTGGGCTATCAGCCCATCCGCCTGCGCAGCGCCATGATCCCGGTGTGCAACGTGGGCTCCCAGCTCTCCCTGATCTTTATCATCCTGGGCTTCGTGCTCTATATCGAGCCGCTGTTCGCCATCGGCATCGTGCTCTTCTCTCTGGCCGTGGCAGTGCAGCTGGTGACCCTGCCGGTGGAGTTCAACGCCTCCCACCGGGCCATTGAGACTCTGGGCCGCGCCCGGATGCTGGACGAGGACGAGCTGCGGGGCGCCCGGAAGGTGCTCTCCGCCGCGGCGCTCACCTATGTGGCGGCGCTGCTGGTGTCTCTGGCCCAGCTCCTGCGCTTTGTGCTGGCCTTTGCCGGCAGGAGGAGAGACTGATGGGGAAACAGCAGACCGCCCGCTCTGTGGCTCTGGACGCCCTTCTGGCCTGTGAGAACCAGGGCGCCTGGTCCGACGGGTATTTGAAAAAAGCCATCCGCGAAGCTGGCCTGGACAGCCGGGACGCGGGCCTGTGTACTCGGCTGTGCTGCGGGGTGCTTCAGAATGAGATGCTCCTGGACGCCTTGCTGGACCGCTTCGCCAAGCCGCCGGTGGCGCGGATGGAACCCGCCGTCCGGGGCTGCCTCCGTCTGGGGCTCTACCAGATCCTCTTTCTGGATCGGGTGCCCGATTCGGCGGCGGTGAATGAGTCGGTCTCTCTGGCCCGTGAGCGTTGCCGCAACCCCCGGGCTGCCGGGCTGGTCAACGCCATCCTGCGGAACCTCCTGCGCGAGCGGGAGAGCCTCGCGATGCCGGAGAATCTGCCCACCAGATACAGCCACCCGGCCTGGCTGGTGGAGGAGTTCTCCAAGGCTCTGGGCGGGGAAGGAGTGGAGGAACTCCTGGCCACCGACAACGGTGAAGTCCCCACGGCCGCCCAGGTGAACACCCTGCGCATCACGCCCCAGGCCCTGCTGGAGCGGCTCAAGTCCGAGGGGGTGGAGGCCCAGCCCCACCCCTGGCTGGAGGGCTGTCTCCTTTTGAGCGGTACCGGCAATCTGGAGGCCCTGCCTTCCTTTCAGGAGGGCCTCTTCTACATCCAGGACCCGGCGGCCCGGCTGGCTGTGCTGGCCTCCGGCGTGACGGCGGGACAGCGTGTGCTGGACGCCTGCGCCGCCCCCGGCGGCAAGTCCTTTGCCGCCGCCATTCAGATGGCAGGGGAGGGGAGCATCACCTCCTGCGACATCCATCCCAAAAAGGTGGAGCTGATCCGCTCCGGAGCCGCGCGGCTGGGGATTTCGACCCTGGAAGCCATGGTACAGGACGGAAAGCAGTGTAAAGCGGAATGGCTTAACAGCTTTGATGCCGTGCTGACGGACGTGCCCTGCTCCGGTCTGGGCATCATCCGGAAGAAGCCGGACATCCGCTATAAGGACCCCGAGCCATTGTTGAGACTTCCTAGAATCCAGAGTAAAATTCTGAACAATTGCGCCCAATATGTACGCCCGCAAGGAGTTTTACTTTACGCCACTTGCACCGTTCTGGAGCGGGAAAACAGCGCGGTGGTGGCTGATTTTATTGACAAGCGAAAAGACTTTACATTAGAATCCTTCACGCTGCCGGGCCCCATCGGCACGGTGGAGAGTGGGATGCTCACCCTCTGGCCCCATATCCATGGCACCGACGGCTTTTTCTTCGCCAAGCTGAGGAGACGCGGCGATGGAGACCTATGAGTTCTATCCCCGGAAGGGTCTGGGGTCCTTTCGGCTGGGGATGACGGAGGAGGAGGCCCAGGCGATACAGGTGGCGGTGCCTTACCCCTTCCGGTTGGAATTTTTAGACGGCAGGCTGGCCCGCATCGGCCTGGACAAGGAGCCGGAGTACCAGGTGCTCTACCACGGGGTGGACTTGACCCGAACTCATGTGGAGGAGCTGATCCCCGTGTTGGCCCAGGAGGGCAAGGTGGAGTGTGACTGTGAGGACCCGGAGCTGGCCTACACCTATCGCATCCCGGCGCTGGGCCTGGAACTGTGGCGGGAAACGGTATACCACCCCAAGCTGCTAAACAACCCGAAGTTCCGGGAGCTCATTGAGGCGCTGCCGGAGAATCTGGAGTATGAGCAGGAGCACGGCTGGTGGTTTCTCCAGGTGTGGGCCCAGAGCGACGACCCCGGGCCAACTTCCCGCTGGAACCCGGCCGCGCGCCTTACAGCGGCGGCCCCTACCACCCGGTGCCTCAGGGCCCGGCACAGGAGCTGACGCCGGAGCTGGCGGAGGCCCTGGCCGAAAAATACGGACTGCAACCGCCCGACACGTTTGGCGGAGGAGAGTAGAAATGACCGATATCAAATCCATGGATCTGGCGGAGATGACCGCCTATTTCAAGGACCTGGGAGAGCCCGCGTTCCGGGCCAAGCAGGTCTTTCAGTGGCTGCACCGTGGGGTGCGCTCCTTTGACGAGATGAGCAACCTCTCCAAGGCACTGCGGGAGAAGCTGGCTGAAACCTGTCTGCTGGCCCCGCCCACGGTGGAGCGCAAGCAGGTGTCCGCTCTGGACGGGACCATCAAGTACCTCTGGCGGCTCCACGACGGTAACTGCATCGAGACCGTTTTGATGCGCTACAAACATGGGAATACTGTCTGTATCTCTTCTCAGGTGGGGTGCTGCATGGGCTGTGCTTTCTGCGCCTCCACCCTGGCCGGAAAGGTGCGGGATCTGACCCCCGCCGAGATGCTGGACCAGGTGCTCTTCACCCAGATCGACTCCGGAGCCCCTATCTCCAATATCGTGCTCATGGGCATCGGAGAGCCGCTGGACAATTTCGACACCGTGATGCGTTTCCTCACCCTGGTGAATCACCCGGAGGGGCTCAACATCGGCATGCGCCACATCTCCCTGTCCACCTGCGGATTGGTGGACCAAATTGACAAATTGGCCGATCTTCGGTTACAATTGACTCTGTCGGTGTCCCTGCACGCCCCAGACGACGAGACCCGCTCCCGCATCATGCCGGTCAACCGCGCGGTGGGGGTGGAGCGGCTCTTCAAGAGCTGCCGCCGGTATTTTGAAAAGACCGGCCGGCGGATCTCCTACGAGTACGCCATGATCGACGGCGTGAACGACAGCGACTGGCAGGCCGACCTGCTGGCCGCCCATCTGAAGGGGACACCGGGGCATGTGAATCTCATTCCCCTCAATGAGGTGAAGGAGAGCCCCCTGAAGCCCAGCCGCCGGGTGGCGGCCTTCCAGCGCCGTCTGGAGCAGCAGGGGGTCACGGTGACGGTGCGGCGCAAGCTGGGAGGCGACATCGACGCCTCCTGCGGCCAGCTCCGCCGCCGGCAGATGCTGGAGCAGCAGTAAAGAAACGGTCCGTCTCCCTCCGCACGGAGGCGGGCAGGTCAAATCCGTGCGGAGAAGAGGCTGTCTTTTATGATAAAAGCATGGGGAATCACAGACAAAGGCGCCGTCCGGGCGCAGAATCAGGATTCCTACTATCTGGACGTGCGCTCAGAAAGGCTGGTCGTGGCGCTGGTCTGCGACGGCATGGGCGGCGCACGAGCCGGAAATGTGGCTAGTACATTGGCTGTGGAGCAGTTTGTGGAGACCATGCGGCACCTGCCGGAGGGCACCCCCGCCGCTCCGGAAGCTGTTTTGGCCCAAGCCAGTGAGGCGGCCAACGCGGCGGTCTACCACCGGGCCAAGCATGACCCGGACTGCTGGGGCATGGGCACCACTATGGTAGCCGTGATGGCGGCGGGCGAAACGGCATATCTCCTGAATGTGGGAGACAGCCGGGCCTATCACATCACCCCGGAGGGCATCCGCAAGATCACCCGGGACCACTCGCTGGTGGAGGATATGGTCCGGCGGGGGGACATCACCCCGGAACAGGCCCGCAACCACCCGCAGAAAAACCTCATCACTCGCGCACTGGGGACCGAGGAACAGCTGCGGCCCGACTTTTTCCGCCAGAGCGTGGCGGCGGGGGAGAGCCTGTTGCTCTGCTCCGATGGACTGAGCAACGTGGTCAGTGACCAGGAGATGCTCTACGAGGTGATCCACGGCGGCGCGGCAGAGGATTGCTGCCAGAGGCTCCTGGACATCGCGCTGTCCCGCGGCGCGCCGGACAATGTGACGTGCGTGCTCATCCACTTTGAATAAGGGAGGGTAATGACTATGGATCGATACATAGGAAAATTACTCGACGACCGATATGAAATCCTGGAGCGGGTGGGCACCGGCGGAATGGCGGTCGTGTACAAAGGCCGGGATCACCGGCTCAACCGCCTGGTGGCCATCAAGATTCTGAAGGAGGACCTGGCCCAGGATGCCGACATTGTCCGCCGCTTCCACGACGAGTCCCAAGCTGTGGCCATGCTGTCCCACCCCAACATCATGGCGGTGTATGACGTCTCCCGTTGGGAAAACGTGGACTATATCGTCATGGAGCTGCTGGACGGCATCACCCTCAAGCAGTATATGCAGCGCCAGGGAGGCAAGCTGAGCTGGAAAGAGGCCCTGCATTTTATCACCCAGATCATGAAGGCTCTCTCCCACGCCCACAGCCGGGGCATCATCCACCGGGATATCAAGCCCCACAACATCATGGTTCTCCGGGACGGGAGCATCAAGGTGGCCGACTTCGGCATCGCCCGGGTAACCTCCTCCAACCAGAATACCATGACCCAGGAGGCCTTGGGCTCGGTCCACTATATCTCCCCTGAACAGGCTAGGGGCAGCCACATCGACGCCCGCAGCGACATCTACTCGGCGGGCGTGGTGCTCTACGAGATGCTCACCGGACGTCTGCCCTACGAGGGAGACTCGCCAGTGGCAGTGGCCATCCAGCACATCAACTCGGTGCCCCTCTCCCCCCGGGAACTGGAGCCCAGCATCCCCGAGGCTCTGGAGGCCATTACCCTGAAGGCTATGGCCTCCGACGTGAATAAGCGGTATATCTCCGCCGACGCCATGCTGGCTGACTTGGAGGCGTTCCGCAAGAATCCCAATATCAGTTTTGAAGTGCCCCATCCGGATCTGGCCAGCGGAGAGGATGAGCCCACCCAGATCATCGGGGCCAACACGCCCAGCGCCATCACTCACGGCTCCCGGCGCATTCAGCGGGAGGATGAGATGGAGGACGCTACCCGGCGCATCCCCCGGACTGAGTCCAGTGCGCAGCGCCGGAGCGGATCTGATATGTCCCGGTCCCGAGCGGAAAACAGATCCCGCCCTCAGCGGGAAGATCCGGACCCGGACGGAGAGCGCCGCAATCCCTGGCCCATCGTGGGCGCAGTGGCGGTGATCCTGATCTTTCTGATCGGCATTGGCTACTTTTTCTACACCGCTATTTTTGGCAGCTGGTCCAACACCACCCAGGAGATCACCGTCCCCAGCGTGGTGGGCTATACGGTGGAGGAAGCCCAGAACCTGCCCGACGTGCTCAACGGCAACTTCCGTATTGTGGAGGGGGAGCAGGAAAGTTCGGCCGAAGAGGTGGGCAAGATCGCCTCTCAGAGCCCGGACGCCAACACTAAAGTACCCGATACTGAGGGCAACCGCACCATCACTGTCCATGTGAGCAAGGGCCTGGACTCCCCGGAGATGCCCGACTTCTATGACAAGGAGGCCAATCTGGCCAAGACCACCCTGGAGCAGCTGGATCTGGATCTGGATATCAAGCTGGAGGACGAGGCCAACGACGAGATCGCCTCCGGCCATGTGGTCCGTCAGGATCCGGAGGCCAACAGTCCCCTCACCGAGGGGCAGACCGTCATCCTCTATGTGAGCAGCGGTCCGGATGCAAAAACCATCACGCTCATTCCCTATATTGGCCAGTCCTATGATTCGGCATTCCGGGATCTTACCAATGCAGGACTGAATGTGTCCCGGAAGGACGTGTACGATGACAGTGTGGCCGAGGGCATCGTCATCGACCAGTCCATCAAGGCCGGCACCGAGGTCTCCGAGGGGGCCTCCATCACCCTGACCGTCAGCAAGGGCCCGGAGCCGGCGGCACCCAGCCAGTCGGATGAGCCGGAGAGCACTCCGCCGGTGGAGCACACCCCGGCCCCCCCGGCCTCTGTGACCCGGGAGCTCAGCATCACCCTGCCCGATGACCGGGATGTGGTCCACGTTCGCGTGGAGGTCAATGGACAGAGCGTTTATGACAACCCCCAGGTGGAGACCAGCCTCAAGGTGGTCAAGCCCAACATCACCTACACCCCGCCCGCCCAGGTGCGGGTCTACATCGACGACCAGCTGATCTCGGAAGACACATACGAGGATTGAGCCATGGCGGAAGGTATCATTTTCAAAGCGCTCAGCGGCTTTTACTATGTGGACGGCCCGGACGGTCCGGTGACCTGCCGGGCCAGGGGGAAATTCCGCCACCGGGGGGAGAGCCCCCTGGTGGGGGACCGGGTGACCTATACTAGGCTGGAGGACGGAAGCGGCGCGCTGGACAGCATCCTGCCCCGGCGCAACGCCTTCCGCCGCCCGGCGGTGGCCAACATCGATGCTCTGGTCATCATCGCCTCGGGGGCCATTCCCATCACCGACCCGTTCCTCATCGACCGAGTGGCCTCGCTGGCTACCTACAAGGGCTGTGAGAACATCATCTGCTTCAACAAGTGCGACCTGGACGGGGCGGATGAGCTCTTTGAGACGTACAGTCGAGCGGGTTTTCGCACCTTCCGGGTGAGCGCCGAGACCGGCGAGGGCATCGACGCTCTCTCGGAGGCCATCGCTGGACGGATCTGTGCCTTCACCGGCAACTCCGGTGTGGGCAAATCCAGCATCCTCAACGCGCTGGAGCCGGAGTTCGGCCTGGAGACCGGAGACGTCAGCGTCCGGCTGGGCCGCGGTCGCCACACCACCCGGCATGTAGAGCTTTTCCGGCTGAAAAACGGCGCGGTGGTGGCCGACACCCCGGGCTTCTCCTCCTTTGACACGGAGGAGTTCTCCGAGACATGCCACCCTGAGGAGCTAGCCGCCACCTTCCCGGAGTTTCGCCCCTATCTGGACCAGTGCCGCTTCCAGGGCTGTGCCCATGTGAAGGAGAAGGGCTGCGCCGTGCTGGCTGCCCTGAAGGCCGGGGAGATCGCCAAGAGCCGCCACGAGAGCTATGTGCGGCTCTACCAGCAGGCAAAGGAGGTGCCCGAGTGGAAACGCAAGGACCACGGGTGCTGATCTTCGGCGCGGCCCCCTGTAAGGACTGGTCCTTTCTGTCGCCCTATCTCACCGGGGCGGAGAAGGTCATCTGAGCCGACGGCGGCATGAAAAATGCCATGGCCGCCGGATTTACCCCCGACGTGGTCATCGGGGACTGGGACTCGGGCGGCAAGCCGGTGGCGGGGGCGGAAAACGTCACTTTGCCCGCCGAAAAAGACCTGACCGACCTCCAGGCCGCCCTGGAGCAGGCCCTCCTGCGGGGCTGGAAGGACGTCCTGCTGTGCGCCTGCATGGGCGGGCCCCGGCTGGACCACACCGCCTCCAACC
>DYBS01000074.1:0-326 GCA_019418525.1 Clostridiales bacterium | reverse complement strand
GATCAGGGCGGGACGGGGCTTTTGCTGGACTGGGACAGCGAGGTGCGCCTCATCAGCGAGGAGAGCGTCACCATTTCCCCGGACGAGCCCCGCTATCACTATTTCTCCCTCATCCCTCTGGATCGGCACGTCCGGGGCGTCACCCTACGGGGGGCCAAGTATCCCCTGGAAAACGCAGAACTCAACCGCGGAAGCACCTTTTCTGTGAGCAATGAGCCTCTGGACGGGCCTCTCACTGTGTCGGTGACCTCCGGCCGCCTGCTCCTCATCCGCTCCCAGCGGGAGGACTGAAAATCGTCACACCTGCCGCCGCCTCCGGCGTATAC
>DYBS01000073.1 GCA_019418525.1 Clostridiales bacterium | reverse complement strand
GTGCCCCGAGGCCCCCGACAGCCGCCCCTAGTGGGAATACCGGAAAGGACGGCAACATACCGGGCAGAATGTGGCAGTTTTTCTCTTGCACCTGGGGTTGGGACCGTGCTATATTTTTAGTAACTTACTCAAAATCGGACAAACTAAGCGTGGCGATGGAGACGTGGGCTCCACCGCCATTCCTTTCGCCGGTACAAAGGAGGTATTTATGGCACAATTTATTGATACCGCTAAGATCACCGTCCGCTCGGGCGACGGTGGCAACGGTGCGGTGGCCTTCCACCGGGAGAAGTACGTGGCCGCCGGCGGTCCCGACGGCGGCGACGGCGGCCGGGGCGGCGATGTGATCCTGAAGGTGGACCGCCACATGTCCACCCTGATGGACTTCCGCTACAAGCGCAAGTACACCGCCGGCAGCGGCATGGATGGCTCGGGCAAGCGCTGCACCGGCAAGGACGGCGAGGACTGCGTTATCAAGGTCCCCCTGGGCACCGTAGTGCGGGACGCCGAGACCAATGAGATCATCTGCGACATGTCCGGCGACGAGCCCTTCGTCCTCTGCCGGGGCGGCAACGGCGGCTGGGGCAACAAGCACTTCGCCACCCCCACCCGCCAGGTGCCCAGCTTTGCCAAGGCCGGTCTCCCCGGCCGCACCCGGGAGGTCATCCTGGAGCTGAAGCTGCTGGCCGACGTGGGCCTGGTGGGCTTCCCCAACGTGGGCAAGTCCACTCTGCTGAGCGTGGTGTCCAAGGCCCAGCCCAAGATCGCCAACTACCACTTCACCACCCTCTTCCCCAATCTGGGCGTGGTGTATGTGGACGAGGGCGTGTCCTTCGTCCTGGCCGACATCCCCGGCATCATCGAGGGCGCCAGCGAGGGCGCCGGTCTGGGCCACGACTTCCTCCGGCACATCGACCGCTGCCGCCTGCTGATCCACGTGGTGGACGTGTCGGGCTGCGAGGGCCGGGACCCGGTGGAGGATTTCGAGGCCATCCAGGCCGAGCTGAAGGAGTACTCCCCCGCTCTGGCCTCCCGCCGGATGATCGTGGCGGGCAACAAGGTGGATATCGCCACCGACCGCACCGGTCTGGAAGCCCTCAAGGCCCATGTGGAGGCCCTGGGCATGCCCTTCTACGAGATCTCCGCCGCCGCCCACCAGGGCACCCGGGAGCTGATGCTTGCCGCTGCCCGGGAGCTGGAACACCTGCCCCCCATTACCGTATACGAGCCCACCTATGTGGAGCGCCCCGCCCAGATCGACACCAGCGCCCCGCTGGAGATCCGCCACGAGGAGGACACCTGGATCGTGGAGGGTCCCTGGCTCCAGCGGCTCATGGCCAACACCAACTTCGGCGACTTCGAGTCCCGGAGCTGGTTCGACAAGATGCTCCGGCAGTCCGGCCTCTACGACCGGCTGGAGGAAATGGGCATCCAGGACGGGGATATCGTCTCTCTCTACAATTTGGAATTTGAATACCAGCGCTGATTTCCCCACGCGCACGCAACAGGAAGTGTAACAAACCCTATGTTGGACTATTTTCTTACCGTTGTCGCCCAGGTCATCACCCTCTTTCTCCTGATGGCTGTGGGCTATGTTCTGGGCCGTCTCCGGCGGCTCGATTCGGAGGGCTGCGCACAGCTGACCTTCCTTCTCCTCTATGTCGTCATGCCCTGCGTAGTGCTGGACACCATGCAGGTCAGCACAGATACCAAACTACTGATGGAGATGGGGGAGGCTCTGGTCCTCACCCTGGCGCTGTTCCTCTGCTTCAGCGTGATGGCCCTCCCCCTGGCCCGGAAGGCCCCTTCTGCTACCCGCGCCTCCCTCCAGTTCGGCGCCATTTACGGCAACGTAGGCTTCATGGGCCTGCCTCTGGCCGAAGCCGTGCTGGGCAGTGACTCCCGGATCTACGTGGTGGTGGGCCTGGTGGTCTTTAATGTCTATTCGTGGATCCACGGCGTACTCATCATGGGCGGCAAGAGCGCTCTTTCCCCCCGCAAGGCCATCCTGAACCCGGGCACCATTTCGCTGTTTCTGGGCCTGCCCTTCCTGTTGCTGGGCCTGCGCCTGCCCGGCAGCCTCTCCACCGCCGTAGGCTACATAGCCGATCTGAACACCCCGCTGGCTATGATCGTCATCGGCGCCCAGATGTCGGCAGTGGATCTGCCCGCCACCCTGCGGCATGCCCGTCTCTATATCGTATCCGCGGTGCGACTGGTGATCATGCCCGTCTTTACCGCCCTGGTGCTGCTGCCCTTCCACCTGAACCCCCTGCTCTACTGCACCATGGTCATCCTGGCCGGTACTCCCACTGCGGGTACCACTTCCATGTTCGCCCAGCGCTTCGGGCAGGACACCGGCTCTGCCGCTGAACTGGTGAGTTTGTCCACCTTCCTGTCCATTGTGACGCTCCCCCTGGTGGCAGTTCTGGCCCAGCAGCTCTCCGCGCTGCTGTGACTCCTTCCAAAGCTGATAAGGCCACGCTCTCACTTGAGAGCGTGGCCCTTTTTTACTCCTTCAGCAGCCGGTAGCACCGCCCGGCGCAGGGGGACAGCGCTACCGTCACGACGCCGTCTTTGGCCGGGAAGATCCGCTTCTCGGAGGGCGTGGTCCCGCCGTAAAAGTCCCAGTCGCTGGCGATCACCAGCTCCAGCCCGGCACTCCCCTCCGGCAGGGGGATGGTACAGGTGACCTCCTCCCCGGCGGAGAAGCGGCACAGGGCCAGCATGGTCCCCGTCTCCCCCCGCCGCCAAAAGGCAAACACGTCCTCCCGCTCCGGGTCGGTTTCCGCCCACTGAAACCCCTCCGGCCGGTAGTCCCAGCCCCACAGGGGCTCCCAGCTCCGGTAGACCAAATTTAAATCCCGGCGGAAGCGGTGGTAGGCCCCGTGGGGCAGCTCCTCCAGCACGGACCACTCCAGCTCCCTGTCCTCCCCCCACTCGTGGGGTTGGGCCAGCTCATTGCCCATAAAGTCCAGCTTTTTCCCCGGGTGGGTGTACATATAGAGGTAGAGGGCCCGCAGCTGGTCCAGCTTCTCCCCCTCCGTCCCCGGCATTTTTTGCAGCATGGAGCCCTTGTCATGGACCACCTCGTCGTGAGAAAACGGCAGCAGATACCGCTCGTCGGAAAAGTAGTGCATGGAGAAGGTGAGCTTCCCCCGGTGCTTGCCCCGCTCCTCCGGCGGGAGGGCGAAATAGGCCAGGGTATCGTTCATCCACCCCATGTCCCACTTGTAGTGAAAGCCCATGCCCCCCGCCTCTGGCGGGGCGGTCACGCCGCCGTGGGCGGAGGAGTCCTCGGCGGCCAGGAACACGTCGGGGTGGCGCTCCCGCAGGCCCCGGTTCATCTCCCGCAGGAAGGAGATGCCCCCGGCGTTCTCCCCCCGGGCCGGGTCCCCCTGCCAGTAGATGAGGTTGCGCACCGCGTCCATCCGCAGGCCGTCGAAGTGGTACTTCTCCAGCCAGAAGTGGGCGGCCGACTGCAAAAAGCTCCGCACCTCCCCCCGGGAGTGCATGAAATTGCAGCTCCCCCACTCACTCACCCCCACATCCCGGTGGGGGTACTCATAGAGGGCGGTGCCGTCGTAGTTCCACAGAGCGTAGTCGTCCACGGCGAAGTGGACCGGCACGAAGTCCAGCACCACCCCGATGCCCCCCTGGTGGCACCAGTCCACGAAGGCCTTGAGCTGGTCGGGGTTGCCGTAGCGGGAGGTGGGGCTAAAGAATCCGGTGTTCTGATAGCCCCAGGAGGAGTCGCTGGGGTGCTCGCTCAGAGGCATCAGCTCCACGTGGGTGTAGCCGTTCTCCTGCAAATAGGGGATAAGCCGCCGGGCCAGGTCCTCATAGTCGTACCAGTCCGCCGGGCCAGGCCCCGGCTTTTGCCAGGCCCCGGCGTGGAGCTCGTAGAGGTTCACCGGCTTGTCCAGCCCCGCCGAGCGTCGGGCCATCCACTCCCCGTCGTGGAACTCGTATCCGTCCACGTCCCACAGGATGGAGGCGGTGTGGGGCCGCAGCTCCATCCAGTACCCATAGGGGTCGCAGTGGTCCAGCACCTTGCCATCCCCCTGGTAGATGCGGAATTTGTAGCCCATGCCCGCTCGGGCCTCGGGCACCGTGCAGGACCAGAAATTCCCGTCCCACTCCCGCTCCATGGGGATCTCCTCCCAGTTGCGGAACGCCCCGATGAGGGACACCTTCCGGGCCGCCGGGGCGAAGGTGCGGAACACCGCCCCCGCCCCGGTCAGACGAGCGCCTAAAAAGGTATAGGCGTCGAAACAGCTGCCGGTGTAAAAGCCATAAAGATCCATGCCATTCATCGTCCTTTAAAAAATCAACTTGCGTTGTTTATCCGTCTACTATATTATAGAATAGACGTCACGCTTCCCCCAGCGTCGTTTTTCCTCTCGCCGCCGTATAGACGATATTTTATAAGAAACGCCGAGAAAGGAGTCCCGCTATGGACTTACGCGTCACCCGTACCCGCCGCCACATCGTCACCGCCTTTCTGGAGCTGCGGGCCCAGAAGCCTCTGGAGCGCATCACCATCAAGGATCTGGCCGCCCGGGCCGAGATCAACAAGGCCACCTTCTACCTCCACTTTCACGATATCTACGACCTGTCCGACACGGTGGAGCGGGACATTGTCTCCTCGGTTATCGCCCACATCCAGAAGCCGGAGAATCTGGTCTTTCAGCCCTCCCAGGCCATCCGGGAGCTGACCGACGCCTATCTGGCCCAGAAAGAACGCATCGACGTGGTCTTTTCCGGCGAGCAGCGCCCCCACCTGGTCAAGCTCATTGAAGAGAGCATCCGCCAGCGCCTGTATGAGAAGTACCCCCAGTGGAAGGATGACCTGGACACCAATATTATGCTGAGCTACTGCATCTACGGCTCCTACCACGCCTTTATGGAGAACCGGCATTACGGCATCAATACCATCCTCCCCGCCATCTGCCGCATCTCCGACGCGGTCAAAGTCCTCTATCGGGGGGACTGAGCAAAGCCTCCAGCTGTTCCAGTCCCTGGTCCCCGTGTATAGACTTTGTAAAAATTGTTTCAAATCTCGCCGTTTACACTGTACTTTTTGTGGAAATTGTGGTACTCTCATTATATCGAGTGGAATTATGCCCTCCGGGCTTTCCACATCCCTTCCACCCAACGACAAGGAGTGAACGGAATGAAACGGAAGAACCTGCGCACCTTGCTGGCCGGCGCCATGACCGCCGCCATGCTCGTCTCTCTGGTCCCCGCGGCTCTGGCCGCCGAGACCGGTGAGAAGCACATCACCATCCTGGGCACCTCGGATATGCACGGCAATATCTGGGGCTATTCCTACGAAGACAACACCGAATCCACCAACAACGGTATGGCCCGCCTGTACACCTACATCCAGCAGGTGCGCGCGGAAAACCCCAACACCATCCTCATCGACGCCGGCGATGACATCCAGGGCACCATCATGACCGACGACCTGTACAACAAGACCCCCGAGGAGCCCCACCCCGTCATTACCGCCATGAACTACATGGGCTATGACGCCATGACCCTGGGCAATCACGAGTTCAACTGGGGCATCCCCACCATGCAGACCATCCTGGGCCAGGCCGACTTCCCGGTGCTGGCCGCCAACGTCACCGACGCTGAGGGCAACTACGTCACCGGCGCGGGCTGGACCATCGTGGAGAAAGATGGCGTGAAGGTGGCCATCATCGGCGTGGTCACCCCCGACGTGCCCATCTGGGACGGCGGCAAGGAGGGCATCGAGGGCGCCACCTTTGAGGCCGCCAACACCGCCGTGGGCAAGGCCATTGACGCCATCGGCGATCAGGCCGACGTGATCGTGGTCTCCGCCCACATGGGCATGTACGCCGAGTTCGACGAGGAGGGCGGCTCCGACTCCGCCCAGAAGATCCTGGACGACAATCCGGAGATTGACGTGCTCCAGGTGGCCCACAACCACGTGGTAGTCAATGAGAAGCAGGGCACCACCGTCATCGGCGGCGTGCGCAACGGCGGCCGGGACATCGCCCGCTTCGACCTGACCCTGGACAAGGATAACAACGTGGTCGACTCCACCGTGGACGTGGTGGACATGACCGATGTGACCCCCAGCCAGGAGATCCGGGAGATCCCTCTGGTGGCTGAGGCCCATCAGAAGACCATCGACTACATCGCCGGCGGCACCGACGAGAGCGGCGAGCCCCTGCCCCCGCTGGGCACCACCACCGCCAAGTTCCAGCCCGAGGATGAGATCAAGGGTATTCCCGCCGGCCGTCTGATGGACACCGCCGTCATGGACCTGATCAACCAGATCCAGCTGGAAAATTCCGGCGCCGACGTCTCCGCCGCCGCCCTCTTCAAGAACACCAGCGATCTGCCCGCCGGTGACATCAACTACGGCAACATCTTCGACATCTACAAGTTCGACAACACCCTCTACCGCGTGGAGGTCACCGGCGCGGAGCTGAAGGCCTATATGGAGTGGTCCGCCGAGTGCTACAACCAGTGGAAGGAGGGGGACATCAACATCTCCTTCGACTCCGAGTACCCCGACTACCTCTACGACATGTTCGCCGGTGTGGACTATGAGATCGACCTGTCCCAGCCCAAGGGCCAGCGCATCAAGAACGTCATGTTCCAGGGCGAGCCCCTGCAGGACGACCAGACCCTCACCCTGGCCGTGAACAACTACCGCTACTCCTCCGCCCTGAAGGGCCAGAACCTGATCTCCGGCACCAAGGAGTGGGAGTCCTCCAACTCCATCCGCGACATGATCGTGGCCTACTTCGCCGAGCACTCCCCCGTGGCCCCCACTGTGGACAACAACTGGAAGATCGTGGGCGTGGACCTGAATGAGGAGGATCCCCGCCGCGCTGAGCTCATCGGCTATGTCAACGCCGGTCTGTTGCCCACCCCCTACGCCGAGAGCTACAACCTGGCCGACTATGACGCCCTGGTGGCTCAGGCCAAGGAGAACGCCTCCGTCCTGGTGGACGGCGCCCCCAAGGCAGTCGCCACCGTCACCGTGGGCGATGTGACCTACTACGGCCTGCGTGATCTGGCCGTGGCTCTGGCCGGCACTGACGCTCAGTTCGAGGTGGGCTGGGACGGCCAGGTGGTCATTACCACCGGCACCGCCTACACCGGCTCCGCTCTCACCGCCTACACCGGCAGCGACGCCGCCGGGGCCACCTTCACCGCCCAGGTGGATGGCTCCGCCGTGGAGGCCGATGCCGCCCTGGCCGCGGGCAACTACTACCTGTCCGCCGACGCGGTGCAGACCCTGTTGGGCGTCACCGCCGTGGCCGACGGCGCCCTGAATATCACCACCAAGTAAATTGTCATTTGGTTTTCTTCCTTCTTGCAGCAGAGGAGCGCCCCCCGAACATCCGGGGGGCGCTCCTCATTTTGACCAACTTTAATTATTTGATTAGAGGTTACGAGAGATCCAGGGTCACATCCCCGATGGTCACCGACACGATGCCCTCAGGGTCCAGGAAGGACCGGGTGCTCAGGTCGGGGGCATACCAGAAGGTACACACCCCATCGTTGACCATGCCGCCGTTACAGGGCACCGTCAGGGTGGTGCCGTCCTCCCAGGTCAGCTCCATGCTGGCCGCGTCGCCCTCATAGAGGAAGGTGTAGGGCTCCAGGTCGTTCCCCTCCACATCCAGGGCGATCTCCCGGGCCGAGAGGCGCAGCTCGCGCAGCGGGCAGACGGTGCCCAGGATCTCGGTGGTCTCCAGCGGGATGGTGCGGGCGGCGCTGGTGTCCACCTGGAAGGAGAGTTCAAAGGGCTTCTCCGTGGCCAGATGGCTGATGGGGTAGCTCAGCTCCAGCTCCAGCCAGGGCAGGTCCGCCGCCGTCAGGGGGCAATCCTGGTAGCTGTGGAGCATCACAAAGGTCCCGTCGTCCAGTTTGGTGGAGGTGAAGCCCGCGAACTCGTAGCGCGTTCCGGTGCGGGTGTCCACCAGGGCGGAGGACCGGGCTCCCAGACAGTACATGTCCTCGCCCCGCTGCTCCCCGCTCTCAATGGCCAGGATCAGGCCCTCCTCGGTCTCCAGCGCGCCCCGGAGCGCGCCGCCGACAAAGGTACCGGCCGCCGGGAGCTCTATCCGGCAGTCCTCCTGCGAGAGGGTCTGGCCCCAGGTGTAGATATTCTCCTGGCTCTCTGCCACCGCCACATCCGCCAGCGCTGCCAGAGACACGGTGGTCTGCTGGGTCTCCACGCCGTCGGAGAGGGCGGGCACCATGAAAGTGACGGTCTTGCCGCTCAGACGCTCGCTGGTATTGGTGGCCTCATAGACGAGATACAGGGTCTTGCCGTCCCCGGACAGGGTCTGCTCCACCACGCCACCGCCGGACTCCACCGCTTCCCCGTCCAGCAGCAGAGCCGGATTCACCACCGGGCTGCCGCCGCCCAGCTGGAGGTTCGGGTCGAGCTCCGCCCCGTCGGTCCGGGTGAGGGACAGGAGAAGCAGCGCGCCGGTGTCGTCCGCCACCGCATCCTCCACGGTGAGGGTGTAATCCCCGCTGGTCTGGGAGACGCCCACCTGGGTGACGGCGTTTTCCGGCACGCTGGGGAAGAAATACTGCCAGGCGCCGCTGAGCCCGGCGGCACCCACCACCGCGCCCAGCATGACCACCAGGCAGGCCGCCGCCACGGCCATGCGGAAATAGGGCCGGTTATGCCGCTCCCGGCACTCCAGCCGGGCGCGGACCCCCTCCTCCAGGGGGGCTTCGGGGGTTTCAACGGTGGAGAGCGCCTGATAAATGCGCTCCTCCTCGGGGGTTCGTTTCATCGTGATCCCTCCTGTTCGGTGAGCAGGCGGGCCAGCTTGCCCCGGGCCCGCTCGTAGCGTTTGCGTAAGGTGGCCGCGCTCTTGCCCAGCATCTGGGAGAGCTCCTCATAGCTGCGCTCCTCCATCACCCGTCCAAAGACCAGGGCCCGCTCCTCCGCCGTCAGGGCGAGAAGGGCCTTCCGCAGCTCCGGGCCGATGTAGTCCGGGTCCTCCGCCGGGGCGGCGGGCGGGACAAAGAGCTGTTTCTTTCTCCGCCGCAGCAGATCCACGCAGGTGGTGTAGGCCAGGCGGTAGAGCCAGGCGGACAAGTTGGTGCCCGACTGGAAGCGGCGGCGGTGAGTGTAGGCCTTGCAGAAGGTGATCTGCACCGCGTCCTGGGCCTCGTGGTAGTCGCACAGGATGTGGTGGCAGTAGCGCAGCAGGGGTTGGCCGTAGCGGTCAATGACTTGGGAGAGGGCGTCCTCCTCCCCCGCCGTGAAGGAGGCGTCCAGCGCCCGGACGTCCATGGGACCACTTCCTTTCTTCTGGTTTCTTCTGGTTTGAAACCCGGTTTCACCCGTTATAACGCAGGTCCTCTCCGGTTTGTGACAGGAAAAGACCCCCGGCAGAAAATTTCTGTCGGGGGTCCCCGGGGGATGCCCTCGCCGGGCGGGCGTCCTGCGCGGACAGCGCCCGATTTCTTTTCGCGAAAAGAAATCGGGGAAAGAAAAGGCGGAAAGGGGAACTTCTCGTTCCCCTCTCCACTCCCCTCCA
>DYBS01000072.1 GCA_019418525.1 Clostridiales bacterium | reverse complement strand
ACTGAGAGAGGAGCGAGGTTTTATGTGGCTTTCCGACCGGAGAAGGCCGGAGCGGGAGGGGGAGGAGCCCGTCCAAGTGGGGGTGGTGACCCTCCCAGGTGACCCGGCGGGCGTATGGACCGGCAGCGAGCGGCGGGACGCGGTGGTGTTCGGCCCGGCGGGGTATACCTGGATTCCGACGCCCGGACAGGAGGTGCTGGTGCTCAAGACCGGCGAGGGCTACTGCGTGGCGGGAGCGAAAAGCGGCGGCGAGCCGGGAGAGATCACCATACGGAGCGGCGGCGGGGCGTCGGTGACCCTCTGCGCGGACGGCTCCATCAACTTGGCTGGGCAGCGGCTGCGCTTCAACGGCGCGCTGCTGGCCGGTGGAGAGGAGGAGTAGTGTGGAGCTGAAGCTGCGGGATGGGGACTATGTCCCCGACGGACAGGGCGGTGTGGAGCGGGTGGAGGGCGCTCAGGAGCTGCTGGAGCGGGTACTGTGGAAGCTCTCGGTGCGGCGGGGGAGCTTTCCGCTCCTGCCGGAGCTGGGCAGCCGCCTCTATCTCCTCCCCCGGGCCAAGTCCGGCGAGCGCTCCGCTCTGGCCGCCCAGTATGCCGCTGAGGCCCTGGCCGATGAGGCGGGTTTGGTGCTGAACACGGTCACTCTCACGGAGAGCGGAGGGACCAGCACCCTGCGCCTGGAGCTGGAGTGGCGGGGGGAGTCCTTCACGGTGGAGACCGCGCTGTAAGGAGGGAGTACCATCAAAACGATCCAAGAACTGTACGAAGAGATGCTGGAGACCTTCCAGACCGAGACGGGCAGTGCGCCCAGCGGCACCAGCGACCTGGCGGTGCGGCTCTATGCCGTGGCCGCCCAGGTCCATGCCCTGTACATCCAGGGAGAGTGGGTGGCCCGGCAGTGTTTTCCTCAGACGGCGGAGGGCGAGTATCTGGACCTCCACGCCGCCCTGCGGGGTGTAGAGCGGCGCTCAGCGGTCCGGGCCCAGGGGTTGATTGCCTTTGAAGTGAGCGGGACGGCCCAGACCGCTCTCACCATCCCGGCGGGCACCGTGTGCCTGACGGCGGGGCTGGTGCGGTTCGAGACCCTGGAGGAGGGAACCATCCAGATCGGGGAGACTCAGGTCCTCATCCCGGCTCAGGCAGTGGAGCCGGGGGAGACGGGCAATGTGGCCGCCGGGACCATCCGCTCCATGGCAGTGGCTCCGGTGGGAGTGAGTACCTGCCACAACCCCCAGGCCTTTACCGGCGGCAGCGATGAGGAGGACGATGAGGCCCTCCGGGTCCGGGTGCTGGAGACCTACCGGCGGCTCCCCAACGGTGCCAACGCCGCCTACTACCAGCAGGAGGCCATGTCCTTCGAGGAGGTGGCAGCCGCCTCGGTCCTCTCCAGGGCCCGGGGCGTGGGGACGGTAGATGTGGTGGTGTCCACCGCTCAGGGCCTGCCCGGCGAGGAACTGTTGGAGGAGCTGCGTGCCCACTTCGAGGCCCGGCGGGAGATCGCGGTGGACGTGCAGGTCCGCGCCCCGGAGGCCCGGGAGGTGGATGTGGACGTGGCGGTCTCTCCGGCGGAGGGGTACACCGCTGAGGAGGCCAAAGCCGCCGCCCGGACTGCGGTGGAGAGCTGGTTCGACGGCACCCGGCTGGGGCAGAGCGTGCTGCGGGCCGAGCTGAGCAGCCGGATCTTTGCCGCCGGTGCGGTGGCCAACTGCGTGCTGACGGCTCCGGCGGAGGACGTGGTCCTCGCCGCCGATGAGCTGCCTCGGCTGGGACAGGTGACGGTGACCGACCTGGAGGTGGGCGCGTGAGCTATGGCGAATACCTGAAGGCACTTTTGGAGCCCATGGGGGTCTACCGCCTGGAGGGCACCCTCAACGGCGGTGAGCTGGACAGCATTGGCGACGCCCTGGACGGGGTAGACGGGGATCTGGAGCACACCCAGCGGGAGATGATCCTCCTCACCGCCGAGGGCGAGGGGCTGGAGGCGGTGGAGGCTCTTTTAACTCGCCGCCCGGTGGCGGCCAGCCTGAAGGACCGGCGGGCCGCCCTGGCCGCCCTGCTGCGCATCGGCGGGGACAGCTTTACCCTGGCAGCCATCAACGACACCCTGCGGGGCTGCGGGGTGTACGCCCTGGCCAGCGAGACTGGTACGCCGGGCTATGTGGAGGTATCCTTTCCCAACGTGCCCGGCATCCCCGACGGCTTTGAGGAACTGCGCAAGATCATCGAGGATATCCTGCCCGCCCATGTGGGCATCCAGTACGTCTATTGGTATGTGACCTGGGAGGAGTTGGAGCGGCGCTTTGCCACCTGGGGAGATTTGGAGGCCCTGGGGCTCACCTGGGGCGAGATCGAAAAGCTGGTGAAGGAGGAACTATGAGAGCGGAACACAAGAGCAGAGGATTGATCATCTACGAGCTGGACGAGAACGACCGGATGTGGCAGGCGGTGGAGCAGCTGGCCCGCATGAGCGCCCAGACCTTGTCCGACGAACAGGCTGCCCAGGTGGGTGCCCTGTTCCCCCGCTGGGCGGCGGGGGTGGAGTACCAGAAGGGGGAGCGCATCTCCGACGAGATGGGCAACCTCTACAAGGTGGTACAGGGGCACACCAGCCAGGCCGACTGGCCGCTGGACAGCACCCCCGCCCTCTACACCCCGCTGGGGGTGACGGAGGAGGACCCCGACGCCATCCCGGAGTGGAAGCAGCCCACTGGCGCCCACGACGCCTACAATAAAGGGGACAAGGTGCTCTACCAGGGCAAGATCTACATTTCCCTCATCGACGGCAATACCTATCCCCCCGATACCCCCGGCCAGCTCTGGGAAGAAGTGGCCTGATAAAAACGCCCCCGGCTCTGCGTCGTAGAGCCGGGGGCGTTTTGCGTTATTCCGCCGGAGCATCCGGGAAGTGCTGGGAGAAGGCGTCCCGGGAGGCATTTTTGGCCGCCTGCTCACAGGCGCGGAAGCGGCGCAGGACCTCGTACGCCTGGGGTGTGAGGGCGCTGCCGCCGCCGCTGACCCCGCCGGAGGCACTGTGGAGGAGGGCAAAGCCAAATTCCTGTTCTGCGGTGCGGACCATGCGCAGAGCCTTGGAGTAGGAGAGGTGCATCTCTCCTGCAGCCCGCACCAGGGAGCCGCGGGCGGCCACCCGGTCCAACAGCTCCGCAGGCCCGGGGCCAAAAAAGCGGGTGCCGGATTCATTCGATAAATAAACCTTACAGTATCCTCTCATGGTGCTGTCCCTCCGCGCTATTTGGAAATGTGACTATTTCTAAGGCTATTATATCGTTATACTTTGAAAAATACAACGTATAAAATAGAGAGGAAGGAATGAGATAAACTGCACATCTACAAGAATTCATACGAAGAGTTTTTAAAATGAAATGGGAGAAAAGGGCGCGAATCTTGGAAAAAGGCCCCGGAGAGTATGCGAGAAATGGACTGGCAAACTGACGAAATGCCGGCGGGGGAGCATTTGACAGAGTTATATAAGTGTGATTAAATAAAACCACAGTTCAATAACGGAAACTTCTCGTTATAATTTTTAATCTAACTAGGAAAAGAGGGGTCTGCATGCAATATATCAATGCATTGTCTGCTCAAGAAGCGCTCGCCGCGCTGCTGGAGGCAGACGGCAGCGGTGTCATCGTGGCCGGCGCCACAGACCTGATGGTGGACTACAAGGCCGGTAAGGTGAAGAGCACCGTCTGGATCGACGTGACCCGGGCACACGACCTGGTGGGTATCACCGAGGAGGACGGCAAGCTGGTCATCGGCGCGGCTACCACCCTGACCACCATCGCCCGCTCACCGCTGGTGAAGAAGTACTTCCCGTCCCTGGCCCAGGGCTGCGGCACCGTGGGTTCCCTTCAGATCCGCAACTCCGCCACCCTGGTGGGCAACGTGGTCAGCGCCCAGCCCGCCGGTGACGGCGCCATGTCCCTGGCTCCCCTGGACCCCACCTTTACCGTGCTGTCCGCCGACGGCGAGCGGCAGCTCTCCATGGGGGAGATGTATGCCGGCTTTGCCCGCAGCACCATCGACCACAGCCGGGAGCTGGTGACCAAGATCTCCATCCCGCTGCCCAAGCCCGGCGAGGCGGCCGCCTTCGTCCGGCTGGAGCTGCGCAAGTCCCTGTCCCTGCCCATGCTCAACTGCGCCGCCATGGTCCACGTGGAGGGCGGCAAGGTGACCTGGGCCCGGATCACCATGGCCCCTGTGGGCGTGGGTCCCGTCCGGGCCACTGCGGCGGAGGAGTACCTGGCCGGTCAGGAGCTGACCGACGAGGTCCTGGCTCGGGCCGGTGAGCTGGCCCTGGAGAACGCCAACCCCCGCAGCAACCCCCTGCGCGGCAGCCGGGAGTACCGTCTGGAGACCCTGCCGGTAATCGTCCGCCGGGCTCTGGAAGCGTGCCGGGCGCAGCTGAATTGAGAAAGGTGGAATGGAACATGGCAGAGCTGCATACGACCATCAACGGCGAGTACGTCGTCGCCGAGGTAGACCCCGACCAGTCCCTGGCCCAGTTTTTGCGGGAGAAGATGTATCTCACCGGCACCAAAATCGGCTGCGGCAAGGGTGAGTGCGGTGCGTGCACCATCATTATGGACGGCAAGGCGGTGACCTCCTGCATCATCCCGGTCCTGCGGGCCGAGGGCGCGGTCATCCAGACCATCGAGGGCGTGGCCCGGGGCGAGAAGCTCCACCCCCTTCAGGAGGAATTTGTGAATCAGGGCGCGGTGCAGTGCGGATTCTGCACCCCCGGCATGATCATGTCGGCCAAGGCCCTGTTGGACGAGAACCCGGAGCCCGAGAAGGAGGAGATCCGGGAGGCCCTGGGCGGCAACATCTGCCGCTGCACGGGCTATGTGAACATCGAGCGGGCCGTGGAAGCGGCGGCGGACCGGATGCGGAAAGGAGAGTGAGCGGCCCATGAAATACGTCGGACAAAATATTCCCCGCAACGACGGATTTGACAAGGTGACCGGTCGTGGTCAGTTCACCTTTGACGTACATCTGCCCCGCATGGTCTACGGCAAGGTGCTGCGCAGCCCCTATGCCCACGCCAAGGTGCTGAGCATCGACACCTCCGAGGCTGAGGCCATGCCCGGCGTGCGGGCGGTGTGTACCTTCGCCAACACCACCCAGAAGGTCTGGAACGGCGCGGCTCCCATGTTCATCACCCCGCTGCCCCACAAGCCGGTGCTGGATCAGACCATCTTTACCGACGAGCCCAAGTACATCGGCGACGAGGTGGCCGCCGTGGCCGCCGACACCGAGGCCATCGCCGAGGAGGCGGTGAAGCGCATCAAGGTGGAGTGGCAGGAGCTGCCCGCCGTCTACGAGCCTCTGGAGGCCATCAAGCCCGAGTCTCCCGATGTACAGCCCAAGTACGCCAATCCCGAGTTCCACAACATCTGCGGCGGTCCCGTGATTCTGGAGTTCGGCGGCGATCCCACCGCCGCTTTTGACCAGTGCGACGCAGTGGTGGAGTACGACGTCACCCTGCCCCGGGTCAAGCAGGCCCAGATGGAGCCCCACGGCGCCGTGGCCACCTATAACCCCGACGGCCATCTGGAGGTCATCTGCACCACCCAGGCCCCCTATCCCACCAAAATGATCCTGGCCGAGGCACTGGATATCCCGGTGAGCAAGGTCACCGTGAAGAATCCCCCCTATGTGGGCGGCGGCTTCGGCGTGCGCATCGGTCTGTCCGGCAAGGCGGAGATCCTGGCGGCGGCCCTGTCCATGAAGTGCTACCGCCCCGTGAAGCTCATCTACACCCGGGAAGAGGACTTCACCTGCTCCGACTCCCGCCACGGCGGCTATCTGAAGTGCAAGCTGGGCGCCAAGGCCGACGGCACCTTTGTGGCTATCGACACCCAGGCTTGGCTGAACACCGGCGCTTACGCCACCTTCGGCACCGACCTGGTGGGCGTGTGCGGAGCCTGCGGCACCGCCGGCGCCTATGCCATCCCCAACTTCCGCTACACCGGCTGGCCGGTCTACACCAACCAGATGACCGCCGGCGCCATGCGCGGCTTCGGCACCCCCCAGGGCAACGCCGTGGTGGAGCCCGCCATCGAGCTCATGGCCCAGAAGCTGGGCATGGACTCCATTGAGCTGCGCAAGAAGAACTCCACCCGGGAGGACACCAAGAACTGGTTCCCCTTCCCGCCCGGCTCCTGCGGCACCAACGAGTGTCTGGACCGCGCCGCCGCCTCCATCGGCTGGGAGGAGAAGCACGGCAAGGCCAAGGAGCAGACCGGCCGTATCCGCCGGGGTGTGGGCATCTCTGCTGGTACCCACGTCAGCAACGCCGCCCCCTTCTGCGTGGACTATAACACCGTCATCCTCCGCATCGAGCGGGACGGCACCCTCTTTGTGAACTCCTCTATCCCCGAGATCGGCCCCGGCTCCACCACCGCCTGCCTCCAGGTGGCTGCGGACCTCATCGGCGTGCCCTATAAGAATGCCGTCATGAAGTTTGGCGACACCGACGCCGCCCCCTTCGACATCGGCAGCCACGCCACCCGTACCCTCTATACTGTCAGCTACGTCATGGCCGACGCGGCCAAGAAGCTGCGCAAGGACATCTTCGACTGGGTGGGCGGCAAGCTGAATCTGGACCCCGCCAAGCTGGAGCTGGAGGACGGCGTCCTCTCCTGTGAGGGCAAGCCTCTGGGCAATCTGGCCGACTTCGCCTCCCAGGCCCACCTGGAGGGCAAGCAGTTCATGGCCTCCTCCTGCCAGGTGCCCCCCAACTGTCTGCCCTTCTACGCCCAGGCCGCCGAGGTGGAGGTGGACGTGGAGACCGGTATGGTCAAGGTCCTCAAGGTCGCCGCCGCCCATGACGTGGGCAAGGCGGTCAACCCGCCCCTGTGCCGCGGCCAGATCGAGGGCGGTGTGCTCCAGGGCGTGGGCTACGCCGTGCGCGAAGAGATGACCTACGTGGAGGGCAAGGGCTTCTACAACAAGGGCTTCCACTCCTATATGCTGCCCACCGCCGACGACCGCCCGGAGATCGAGTCCATCCTGGTGGAGAACCCCGACCCCTCCGGCGTGTTCGGCATCATCGGTATCGGCGAGTGCGGCGTGAACCCCACGCTGGCCGCTATCGGCAACGCCGTGGAGGACGCCACCGGTGTCCGCTTCCATGAGTTCCCCCTCACCCCGGCCCGGGTGCTGGCCGGCCTAAAGGCCGCCGGAAAAATCTGATTTCTTCTGCCTTTCCATAACCCCCTAGGGCGCGCCGTGACAGACCACACGGCGCGCCCGCCTTTTGTCCGGAGGAAGGGTTGTAATTCTTCGAACAGAATATTATAATCAACCCAACCAAGTTTTCAGGTGGAATTGGAAGGAGGAATAGAGATGGCAGAGCGGACCGTTTGGACCCGGCAGCATCCCGCTGTACTGGAGGAGCTGGAGCGTACCGGGCGCTACATCGCCCGGGAGGAGGCGATCCGGGCGAAAAACGGAGGGGGAGAGATGGCGGAATTCTATCTGAAGCTCTACCGGTGGTACAGCCGGGAGGGGGCACGGTTTGTGCCCAAGCCGGCGGATGTGGAGTACCCGGTGTGGGTGTCGCTCAGCCAGGAGAGCATGCTCCAGCCGGTGGAGGGCACGGTGGTGCTCACTCTGTCGGTGCCGGAAGAGGCCCTGCTCATCACCGATATGGAGCGATGGGGCTACCGGGTAAACCAGTGGTACATCCCGAAAGACCAGGAGGACGAGAAGCAGCACAATACCGAGTTGGAGCGCTATGGCATCGCCAACGAGGGTGCACTGGTGGACTCGGATAAGGGAAATTTCTACCCGCTCCTGCGCAATAAGATTCTGAAAAGCTGGGACCGGCTCTTTACCACCCCGCCCCGGCCCGGGGATATGGCCCAGGCCACGCTGTGGGAGCTGCGGCGGGAGTGGCTGCGGGAGGTGGTGTACGGATGAGCGGAACGCGGACTCTCTGGACCGCCCAACGGCCCATCGTGCTGGAGACCTTGGAACGGGAGAAAATTTACCGGGTACGCCGGGCCTTTGTGGAGCAGAAGTACGGCCAGAGCGGCTGGAATTTTCAAAAGGCCTACGGCTTTTTCGCCCAGGCGGCGGCAAAGCGCCTCCCTCCGCCGGAGGGGGCGGAGTCCCCGGTGTGGTGCTGGCCCGACCCGCGCTGGGTGAGTCTGGAGGGGGACTGCGCTCTGCTGAAGCTCACCGTACCGGAGGAGCAGGTGCTTCTCTTTGATTCTCGGGGGTGGAACGCTGTCCTGAATCTCTCCTACCTGCCCGCCGACGAGGCGGACGGGGCAGCCTTTGACCAAGAGCTGGCGCGGCAGGGCGTGCGGCAGCCGCTGGATCTGTTCCGCACCCCCTTTTACCCACAGCTCCGCCGGAAGGTGGAAGAGAGCTGGAAACGGCTCCTGGAGCCCAGCGCGCCGCTGGACCCCCGCTACACCCAGGCGGCGGTGTGGGAGCTTAGGCGGGAGTGGGTGGAGATCTGCGAAAAATAGCCGGGAGGGCGTTTCAAACCGAAAGGAGCGTATTTATGAGGCTGCTGAACATGGGGTCCATGAATCTGGACCATGTCTACCAGGTGGACCACATCGTCCAGCCCGGTGAGACGGAGTCCTCCACCAGCCTGACCCTGTTTCTGGGCGGAAAGGGCATGAACCAGTCGGTGGCCCTGGCCAAGGCCGGAGCAGAGGTGTACCAGGGCGGTATGATCGGTCCCGACGGCCAGCCCTTTCTGGACGCCTGCCAGACGTACGGGGTCCACAGCGCGTACATCCGCACTGTGTCCGAGCCCACCGGACACACCATCATCCAGATTGACCGCCAGGCCCAGAACTGCATCTTGCTCTACGGCGGCGCCAATCAGTGCTTTACTGAGGAGTATGTGGACGAGGTGCTGTCTCACTTTGGGCCGGAGGACCTTCTTCTGCTGCAAAATGAGGTGAACCTTCTTCCCTATCTGGTGGACAAGGCCTACGAGCGGGGCATGACCATCGCCCTGAACCCGTCTCCTTTTGATGATAAGCTCCGGGCAGTGGATCTGGCCAAGGTGTCGGTCTTTCTGCTCAACGAGGTGGAGGGTGGCCAGCTCACCGGGCTCACTCAGCCGGAGGAGATCCTGAAGTCTATGGTGGAGCGGTTCCCCCAGGCCCGGATCGTCCTCACCCTGGGCAAAGACGGGGCAATGTACGCCCGGGGGGCGGAGCGCTATTTCCAGCCCGTTTTCCCGGTGCAGGCGGTGGACACCACTGCCGCCGGCGATACGTTCACCGGCTATTTTCTGGCGGGACTGGCCGAGGGCCTTCCCATTCCGGAGGTTTTGCGCCGGAGCGCAAAGGCCTCCGCCATCGCGGTGACACGGCCCGGGGCGGTGCCCTCCATCCCCTGCCGGGACGAGGTACTGCGAGCCCTGGAGGAGAATTGAAAAAGCCGCCCGGACATCAGTCCGGGCGGCTTTTTGCGTCTGAAGCGTGGGGTCAGTTCCGCAGCTCCTCCAGCGACGGCATGGCGGGAATGGCTCCGCTGCGGGAGCAGGTCAGGGCGGCGGCGCGGTTGGCAAAGGAGAGGATATCCTCCAGCTCCCCGACGGTCAGGCCCTCCAGCGGAGAGCCGTTCCGGCGCACCAGGCGGCTGAGCACCGCGCCCAGGAAGGTGTCTCCGGCGCCGTTGGTATCAGCCACGCCGGTAGACACACCGGGCACCAGTC